>CAYXVO010000529.1:0-2292 GCA_964467875.1 uncultured Pseudomonadales bacterium
GCCTGCGCCAGATACAGACCTTGTCGCAGGACAAAATAGTAGGGATTGTCGTTCCTGGAGTCGGCAACCTGCATCGACGACGACGCAATCATGATGAAACCGATGGTCAGTAGTGCGGCCGCGGTGCC
Organism: uncultured Pseudomonadales bacterium; assembly: GCA_964467875.1. Lineage (GTDB taxonomy): Bacteria > Pseudomonadota > Gammaproteobacteria > Pseudomonadales > Oleiphilaceae > JAEZAA01. Next base: position 129 of record CAYXVO010000529.1, read on the forward strand.
CAAAAGCCACAGGTCCACCTTCAACCGTAGGGGCTGCTTCATATCCAGGCGCAACGGTCCGGCGAGGCTGCTCATAATGCCCTCACCGCTTGTGCGAACTGCTGTCCGCGATCTTCATAATTGCGAAACATATCCAGGCTGGCGCAGGCCGGCGACAACAGCACCAGGTCACCCGGCTGCGCCAGCGTGGCGGCCACACGCACCGCGTCCGCCATGGAGTCTGCCTCTTCCAGAGTAACCGCCGCTGCCAGCGCACTGCGCAACAGGAGCGCGTCACGGCCCATGAGTACCACAGCCCGAGCCCAGCGCTGGAGTGGCTCCCGCAGCGGTGAAAAGTCAGCCCCCTTGCCGTCGCCACCAGCGATCAGCACTAACCGGCCCGTCCCCGTTTGGCCCAAGCCCCGAATAGCGGCGAGTGTCGCCCCCACATTGGTGCCCTTGGAGTCATCGATATAGCGCACACCACTCTTTTCACCGACCCATTGGCAGCGGTGGGGCAAACCGGTAAACCGACGCAACGTCGCCAGCATGGAATCCAGCGGCAGATCTGCCGCCTGCCCCAACGCCAGCGCGGCCAGGGCATTGCTGTAGTTGTGACGACCGGCCATTTTCAAGTCACGCACCGGCATCAGGGCCTCGAAGCCCAGTGCCAGATGGAGTTCGCCATCACGCTCCAGCAGGCCAAAATCCTGCAGATAAGAAGGACTTTTGGTCGCAAAGGCGATGACACGCATACCCTCCCGCACCAGCGGGACACTCAGCGCATCATCCTTGTTCACAATGGCGTAGGTACAGTTCTGAAAAATCCGGTGCTTGGCCAGGTAATAGGCGTGCAAGCTGGGGTAGCGGTCCATGTGGTCTTCGCTGACATTCAGGACGGTCGCAGCCAGTGCCCCCAGCTCTGTGGTGGTTTCCAGTTGGAAGCTGGATAACTCCAGCACGTAGAGCTCGATCTCCTCAGCCAGCAGGTCAAGCGCGGGCGTGCCCAAGTTGCCGCCAACGGCTACGCGACGACCGGCATCCCGTGCCATATCCGCCACCAGGGTGGTCACCGTGCTTTTGCCATTGGAACCGGTGATGGCGACGATGGGCGCCTGGGCATACTGATGAAACAGGTCGATGTCACCACGAATGGTCACGCCAGCGGTGCGCGCCTGTGAGATAGCCGGCGACGCAATGTTCAAACCAGGGCTGACAATCAGCTGATCGGCTTGCGCCAGAAAGTCGCCATCGAGCGCACCGAGGCGGACCTCAATATCAGGCAACTCGGCCCGCAGCTCCGTCAGCCCTGGCGGGTTGTCCCGGGTGTCGACGACCACAAACGGAACACCCTGGCGCGCCAGAAAGCGCGCACAGGACAGCCCGGTCGTTCCGAGCCCGACCACGATGGTCAGTTTGTCCGTTGCAATCATTGCCATGCCCATTGATCTCGTTATCGAATCTTCAATGTCGCCAGTCCAACCAGGACCAGTACCACCGTAATTACCCAGAAGCGCACAATCACCCGAGGTTCCGGCCAGCCCTTCAGCTCGAAGTGGTGGTGCAGCGGTGCCATGCGAAAAATCCGACGGCCAGTCAACTTGTACGACGCCACCTGCAGAATCACCGAAACCGTCTCCATCACGAACACGCCGCCCATCACAAACAGGACAATTTCCTGTCGCACCACCACCGCGGCAATGCCAAGCGCAGCCCCGAGGGCCAGGGCGCCCACGTCGCCCATGAACACTTGCGCCGGATAGGTGTTAAACCAGAGAAAGCCAAGCCCCGCGCCAACAATGGAGCCCAGAAAAATGACCAGCTCTCCGCTGCCCTGGACGTAGGGAATGTGCAGATACTGGGCGAAATTGGTATTGCCGGAGGCATAGGCGAACACGGCCAGGGCACCCGCGACCATGACCGTTGGCATGATGGCCAGACCATCCAGGCCATCAGTCAGATTGACCGCATTGCTGCTGCCCACGATGACCAGGTAGGACAGCAGAATAAAACCGATGCCCAGATCGATAACGATGTCCTTGAACACCGGCACGATGAATCCGGTTTCAGCCGGCGTCGGGGCGGTCCAGTAGAGTACACAGGCCGCCAGCAGGCCGAACACGGTCTGCCAGAAGTATTTCCAGCGCGCGGGCAGTCCCCGCGAGTTCTTTTCGATCACCTTGCG
>CAYXVO010000530.1:0-2280 GCA_964467875.1 uncultured Pseudomonadales bacterium
TAAACAATACGTTTCAGTTTGTGCAGGTTGAACGTGAGGATCCCCGCAAGATCCTGCTGCGTCGCCGCAAGGTTGAGTTCAAGGAAATCTACAAGCCGTTCAAGCAGGCCGAAGTCGAGGCCCAGGCCCATCGTTGCCTGGGCTGCGGCAACCCGTACTGTGAATGGAAGTGTCCGGTTCACAATTACATTCCCAACTGGCTCAAGCTGGCATCGGAAGGCAATATTTTTGCCGCGGCCGACCTGGCGCACCAGACCAATACCCTGCCTGAGGTGTGCGGCCGGGTGTGTCCGCAGGACCGTCTCTGTGAAGGGGCTTGTACCCTGAACGATGGCTTCGGCGCGGTCACCATTGGTTCAACGGAAAAATACATCACTGACACGGCCTTTGCCTTGGGCTGGAAGCCCGATATGTCGCGGGTGGTCAAGACCGACAAGCGGGTGGCGATCATTGGCGCGGGCCCAGCGGGCCTGGGTTGCGCGGACATTCTGGTGCGCAACGGCGTTACGCCGGTGTTGTTCGACAAATACCCGGAAATCGGTGGCCTGCTCACGTTCGGGATTCCCGAATTTAAGCTGGAGAAGTCCGTCATGTCCCGGCGCCGCGCGGTGTTCGAGGAAATGGGCATGGAGTTCCGCCTGAACACGGAGGTGGGCAAGGATGTAACATTCGAGCAGTTGCTGGAAGAGTTCGATGCGGTGTTTCTGGGTATGGGCACCTACACCTACATGAAAGGCGGCTTTCCGGGTGAAGAGCTGCCAGGTGTCTACGATGCCTTGCCTTACCTGATCTCCAACGTGAATCGCTGCCTTGGCTTTGAGAAGAGCGAAGCCGATTTTATCGACATGAAGGGCAAGCGGGTGGTGGTGTTGGGTGGTGGCGATACCGCCATGGACTGTAACCGCACCGCCGTGCGTCAGCAGGCCGACAGCGTGACCTGTGCCTATCGTCGGGACGAGGCAAATATGCCGGGCTCGCGGCGGGAGGTGTCGAATGCGCGGGAAGAGGGCGTGAAGTTCCTGTTCAACCGCCAGCCGATTGCCATTGTCGGTGAGGATCGGGTGGAAGGGGTGAAGGTCGTGCAGACCGAACTGGGAGCGCCCGATGAGAATGGTCGGCGCCGTCCGGAAGTCATTCCGGGCAGCGAGGAAGTGCTGCCGGCCGATGCGGTCTTGATCGCTTTTGGCTTCCGCCCGAGTCCGGCCCAGTGGTTTGGCGACTTCGGCATCGAAACCGATTCCTCGGGCCGGGTACAGGCGGCTGAGTTTCAGAAGTTTGGATTCCAGACGTCCAATCCGAAGGTGTTCGCGGGTGGTGACATGGTGCGTGGATCGGATCTGGTGGTGACGGCGATTGCCGAAGGGCGTAAAGCCGCCGAAGGTATTCTGGATTATCTGGATTTGTAAGCTGACCTGATTCACAAAAAGGCACGGTGATCCGTGCCTTTTTGTGTTTGGCTGAGCGTAGTTGGCCTCATGCGCCTCAATACAGGGTATGATGCCAGGATCTTGCGCCGACGCCTGAGGGGTCGGTCATTCCCTGTTTTGGAAAAGAGCCATGTCCGAATTGAAGAACGATCGCTTTTTGCGAGCCCTATTGAAGCAGCCGGTGGATGTAACGCCTGTGTGGATGATGCGCCAGGCGGGTCGCTATCTGCCGGAATACCGCGCTAGTCGCGCCCGCGCCGGCGATTTCCTGAGCCTGTGCAAGAACCCTGACTTTGCCTGCGAAGTGACATTGCAGCCGCTGGATCGTTTCGCGCTGGATGCGGCGATCCTGTTTTCGGACATCCTCACCATTCCGGATGCCATGGGGCTGGGGCTGTACTTCGAAACGGGTGAAGGTCCGCGCTTTCGCAAAACGACCCGCACCGAGGCGGATGTGGCAAGCCTGCCGATTCCCAATATCGAGTCGGATCTGGGGTATGTGGTGGATGCGGTTCGGGTTATCCGCCAAGCGCTGAACGGTCGGGTGCCCCTGATCGGCTTCTCCGGCAGTCCCTGGACGCTGGCGACCTACATGATCGAAGGTGGCTCGACACGGGATTTCCGCGAAACCAAGAAGTTGATGTTTACCCAGCCGGAGGTGATGCACCAACTGCTGGATAAGCTGGCACAGACGGTCGTCCTGTATCTCAATGCGCAGATCCGGGCGGGCGCCCAGGCGGTGCAGATTTTCGATACCTGGGGTGGTGTGCTGAGCAACCACGCCTATCGTGAGTTCTCTCTGAAGTACATGAAGCAGATCGTGGATGGGCTGATTCGCGAGAACGAAGGGCGG
>CAYXVO010000531.1:0-2267 GCA_964467875.1 uncultured Pseudomonadales bacterium
GCCACAGGGCCAGGGCACTTTCGCGAGTGGCAATGGTTAGCGTTCGGATACTCATGAATCACCGCAATCCTAGATAAAAAGTTGCCCCTAGGATAACCGGTTTGGGCGGGAAAATCTTATGTGGCGGGCACCGTTAGCGCTGTTCAATGAACTCCTTCACATGCGCCAGCATGCGCCGGCTCACCGGCACGGTCTGCTCCACCCCCCGCAGGACCACCTCAAAATGCCCCTGCACATCGCGCTTGAGCGCCTCCAGATAGCGGGTGTTGATCAGCGCGTTGCGGTGAACCCGCAAAAACTGCGGCGCCAGTTCCTGCTCCAGCTCTTTCAGGGCATCGTCGATCAGCACCTCACCGCCGGCGTGGTAGACGGTGACGTACTTCTGGTCCGCCATCAGGTAGTAGATCCGCTCGATCTCGATCAGCTCGATGCCACGGTGGCTGCGCACCGCCAACTGCTTCTTTTGGGCCCCGCTCTCAGTGCCCTGCGGCACCTGTAATTGCTGTTGCAAACCCGTGATCTGCACCCGGTTCAGTCGCCCCGTCTGCTCCAGGGCCTGCGCCAGGGCCTCGCGCCGCACCGGTTTGAGCAGATACCCCAACGCCCGCACCTGAAACGCCGCCACCGCGTACTGATCGTAAGCGGTGCAGAAGATCACCGCGGGTGGCTCGGCCAACAAGGCCAGCTTTTCCGCCGCCGCCAGCCCGTCCATGCCCGGCATGCGGATATCCATCAGCACGATGTCCGGCAGCAGGCGCTGGCTCTTGGCCACCGCCTCCTCACCATCACCCGCCTCGCCACAACAGACGTAGCCCGGCACATCCGCCAGCAGGCGCTTGAGCCGCTCACGCGCCAAGGCTTCATCGTCCACCACCAGCACCCGAATCATGTTTTCTCCTGCTCCTTCTATTACTCTAACAATCAGGCTAACGATCGCGCCCCGGCTTCACCGGAAAACGCAGGGTGACCGTGTAAGTCTGCTGCTGCACCGAAGACTTGAGCACCGCCTGCTCCCCAAACAAGGCCTCGAGCCGGCTGCGAATGTTGTCCAGCGCCATGCGATTGCCCTGATGCTGACTGTTCTCGGTGGCCGCTGACAATCCGCGCTCGGCCGTCGGGCAGGGATTGGACACCAGCACATAGAGGAAATCCTTGCGCCGATAGCTTTCGATCAGCACCGTGCCGCCCTCCGGCAGTGGCTGCACGCCGTGATACACGGCATTCTCCACCAGCGGTTGCAGACTGATGGGCGGCACCAGCACCGATCCGGTCTCCGGCTCCACTTTCCACTCGATGGTCAGGCGCTCGCCCAGGCGCAACTGCTCGATGCGCAAGTAACGGGCGCACAGCTCCAACTCCTGGCTCAGGGGCACCAAGGGATGGTTCTGGTTCAAAGTGGCGCGAAAGACCTCCGCCAGATCCAGCACTGCATCTTCCGCCCGCTCCGGGTCCACCGCGATCAGGCTGGCAATGGTATTCATGCTGTTGAACAGAAAATGCGGCCTGATTCGCGCCTGCAAAGCCTGCAAGCGAGCCTGCAGCTCCGCCTGCTGTTGCAGCTGCCAGCGGTGATGCAGGTAGAAGTAACGCAGGCCGATGCCGGTCACGATGGCACTGATCAGCAGGCAATGAAGCACGAAACGCCAGTCCGGCGCATAGCGCTGGGCCGTCTCCAGAGAGAAGAAGCGGTCAGCCCCCAACGCAAACAGCAAGGTCACACCCAATACCAGCAGATAGCAGATGGTTGCGCCCCGTCGCAGGGGCATGCGCGCCAGCCGTGGCCGCAGACGGCACAAGAGACCGGCGCAGGACAACACCACCCACTGGGTGAACAAAGAACTCAGCGCCAGGTAATCCCAATCGAAGCGGTTGGGGCCGGAATGGATCAGGGTAAACAGCAGCGTCATCAGCTCCGCGCCGAGCACGATCAGCAACACCGCCTGCACCCGGCACAGATCCGGCAGAAAGAAGTCTGGTGCCTCATTGCCCTCCTCCGCGTCCAGACGCCGCTGGCGCGCCGTCGGCGTTCGCGCCGGCGCCTTCTGCGGCTTGGGCTGATCCATCGGGGGCCTCTGCATGGGGTTGGCGTCCTGGGTTATGGGGGAATGCGCGGAGCTGGTATAATGCCGGCTTTGATTTCTAGCCTAGGCGACAATCCCGGCGGCGACAACGCAGGCGGACGCGGGCTGTGGACATTTGACCGGTTTAACGAGGCCTATCACCCCTATGAGCAACAGCCAAACGACCAACCAATCCTGGGGCGGACG
>CAYXVO010000532.1:0-2262 GCA_964467875.1 uncultured Pseudomonadales bacterium
ACCCTCACCCCAACCCTCTCCCCTCAAGGGAGAGGGAGTTAAATCAGCAGCTTGCAAGAAGGGTCTGCTGGGCTGCCCATCAAAGAACACCCTGGCGCCTGAACCCCTAGCCCAACGCTCTCCACTCATTCCAACCGACAACAACAACCGGAGTACCAACCATGTCTGACGCTGTCATCGTTTCCACCGCCCGTACCGGCCTGGGCAAGTCCTACCGGGGCGCGCTCAACAATACCCACAGCGTGGATCTGGCCGGCCATGTCATCCAGCACGCGGTGCAGCGCGCGGGGATCGACCCGGCCATTGTCGAGGACGTGATCCTGGGCGCGACCTTCCACGAAGGCGCCCAGGGCAAGAACATGGCGCGCCTGGCGGCCATTCGTGGCGGTCTGCCCGCCACCACCGCCGGTATGTCCATCAACCGCTTCTGCTCGTCGGGCCTGCAGGCCATTGCGCTGGCGTCCCAGCGGGTGCTGTCCGAAAAGATTCCGGCCATCGTCGCCGGTGGGGTCGAGTCCATCAGTCTGGTGCAGAATGACAAGCTCAACTTCTACCGGGCCCAGAACGAGTGGCTGATGAAGCACAAGCCGGAGCTCTATCTGTCCATGATCGAGACCGCCGACATTGTCGCCAAGCGCTACAACGTCAGCCGCGAGTCCCAGGACGAATACGCCCTGATCAGCCAGCAGCGCACGGCGGCCGCGCAAAAGGCCGGCCTGTTCGATGCTGAAATCGTGCCTTTCACCACCACCATGCTGGTGAAGGACAAGGCGACCGGCGAGGTCAGCGAGCAGCAGGTCACCCTGACCCAGGACGAGTGTAACCGTCCCGGCACCACGCTGGACGGCCTGGCCAAGCTGGAGCCGGTGCGTGGTCCGGACCAGTTTGTCACCGCCGGCAATGCCAGCCAGTTGTCCGATGGCGCCTCGGTCTGTGTGGTGATGGATTCCAAGTACGCCGAAAGCCACAACATCGAGCCTTTGGGCATTTTCCGTGGCTTTGCGGTAGCCGGCTGTGAACCGGATGAGATGGGCATCGGCCCCGTGTTTGCCATTCCCCGCCTGCTGGAGCGCACCGGCCTGAAAATGGACGACATCGGCCTGTGGGAGCTGAACGAAGCCTTTGCCTCCCAGGTGGTGTACTGCCGCGATCGCCTCGGTATTCCCATGGAGAATCTGAACGTCAACGGCGGCTCCATTTCGGTCGGCCATCCCTATGGCGTCACCGGCTCGCGTCTGACCGGCCATGCCCTGATCGAAGGCAAGCGTCGCGGTGCCAAGTTTGTGGTGGTGACCATGTGCATTGGTGGCGGGCAGGGTGCCGCCGGCCTGTTTGAAGTCATTTAAGCGGGCTTCCGGAGACCAACCATGGACCAAAAAATAATGAATATGAACGACCTGGCGTTCCAGCTCTATGAGCTGCACCAGGTCGAGCGTCAGCTGCGCTTTGCGCGTTATGCCGACCACAGCCGGGAAACCCTGGATGCGGCGCTGGAGCTGGCGCTGAAAGTGGCGGCGGAAGAGTTCGCGCCCCACAACCAATTGGCGGACAAGGACGAGCCCCGCTTCGAAAACGGCAAGGTGGTGACCCGCCCGGAAGTGGGCCAGGCACTGAAGGTGCTGGCGGACACCGGCCTGTTCGCGGCGTCCCAGGATTACGACCGGGGCGGCATGCAGCTGCCGGTGCCCATCGCCCAGATGTGCGTGGGCCTGCTCAAGGGCGCCAACGTCGGCACTCAGGGCTATGCGGGGCTGACCATTGCCGCGGCTAACCTGATCCTGGCCCATGGCACCGACGAGCAGAAAGAATGCTTCGCCAACCACATGCTGGCGGGTCGTTTCTTCGGCACCATGTGCCTGACCGAACCCCATGCCGGCTCCTCGCTTGGCGATCTGCGCACCCGCGCGGTACCGGCGGACGACGGCAGCTACCGCATCACCGGCAACAAGATCTTCATCTCCGGCGGCGATCACGAGCTGAGCGAGAACATCGTGCATCTGGTGCTGGCGCGTCTGCCGGATGCGCCGGCGGGTGTGAAGGGCATTTCCCTGTTCATCGTGCCCAAGTTCCTGGTCAATCAGGATGGCAGCCTGGGCGAGCGCAACGACGTGGCGCTGGCGGGTCTGATCCACAAGCTGGGCTATCGGGGCACCACCTCCACCATGCTCAACTTCGGTGAGAACGGCGGTGCGGTGGGTTATCTGGTGGGCAAGCCCCATCAGGGCCTGGCCTGCATGTTCCACATGATGAACGAGGCCCGCA
>CAYXVO010000533.1:0-2260 GCA_964467875.1 uncultured Pseudomonadales bacterium
GGCATCGCACCAATGTAGGTGCGGCGGTGGCCCTTGATCTCCGCCTCATCGCGCATGCCGCCGACGCTGAAGCGGTAGAACTTGCGGCCCAGGGCGGTGGCAATGGACTTGCCGATGGAAGTCTTGCCCACACCGGGTGGTCCGACCAAGAGCAGGATGGAGCCTGATACTTCACCCTTGTAGGCGCCTTCCGCCAGGAATTCGACGATCCGCTCTTTCACGTCGCTCAGGCCCGCGTGCTCCTTGTCCAGAATCTTGCGGGCCTGCTTGATGTTGAGCTTGTCCTTGGAGTAGATCCCCCAGGGCACCTGGGTCAGCCAATCCAGGTAATTGCGGGTGACGCCGTATTCGGCGGCACCGGGCTCCAGGATCGACAGCTTCTGCAGTTCGTCGCGAAAGCGCTTTTCCACATGGGCCGGTGGCTTGAGGACGTCCATTCGCTCCTCGAATAGCTCCACATCGGCGGTGCGGTCATCCTTGGTCAGGCCCAGTTCCTTCTGGATTACCTTGAGCTGTTCCTTGAGGAAGAACTCGCGCTGGTGGGTCGAGATCTTGTTGTTGACCTCTTGGCTGATCTGGCTTTGTAATTTGGCCACTTCCAGTTCGCGCTTGAGCAGATACAGGACTTTCTCCATGCGCCGCAGAATGGGCACGGTGTCGAGCACTTCCTGAAGCTCCGGGCCTTCCGCGGTGGTAATGGCGGCGGCGAAGTCCGCCAGGGGCGAGGGATCCTCCGGTCCGAACCGGCTGAGATACTGCTTGAGTTCCTCACTGTATAGTGGGTTCAGCGGCAGCAACTCCTTGATGGTGTTGATGATGGCCATGGCGTAGGCCTTCTGCTCGGCGCGATCCTCTTCCTTGGGGTGCGGGTAGTCCACCTCCACCAGGTAGGGCGGTGTGCGGCGTAGCCATTGGGTGATGCGGAAGCGTTGCAGACCCTGGGCGATGAACTGGATCTTGCCACGGTCCTTGACCGTGTTATGAATCCGCACGGCGCAACCAATATGGGAAAACTCCTCCGTATCGTGGGTTTCTCCGGGGTGCAGGGGCACGCTGGAGAACGTGAGCCCGACCACATGATGTTCCGTGTTGTTGACGCGATTGATCGTTTCGTCCCAGGGCGTCTCGTTCACGATGAGCGGCTGTACCTGCGCCGGGAAGAACGGACGGCTACTGACGGGAATCAGATAGAGGCGTTTCGGCAGGGCCTGATGCGGCAGGACGAGCCCGGTACCGGTTTGCTCCTGGTCCTGCTCCTGCTCAACAAACTCCACGTGAGGTTGGTCTGTCTCTGTCATGCATGCTCCCGCTGCTTACGGCATTCGTGATGTGAAGACGTCTGGCCATGGCGTCGCGTCCGTTTGAACTCGTTGGTGCTGTTGGCTCCGGACGATCTTTGGGTAAAAGCGCTTTGATCGGTACAGGCCGGAGGCGTCTCTCTGGATTGAATATATGGGGCGTTATGGCCGAAACCAAGGGCATGGCCTGGCAACGGTTGCGGTTGCAGTTGGCGAAAGCCTGTCGCAATCGGAGGCGGGGTTGAAGCGGCCACGACTCGCCCCCATATTGAGCGGCAATTACTTCGAGGAGAAAACGGCATGGCGCAATCAGCCTATGTGATGGAAGGCACGCTGGAGAACTTTCAGGCCGAGGTGCTGCAAAAATCAATGCAGGTACCTGTGCTGGTAGACTTTTGGGCGGACTGGTGTGCGCCCTGCAAAGTGTTGATGCCCATCCTGGAAAAGCTGGCGGACGAGTACGCCGGCGCCATTCTGGTGGCCAAGGTGAACGCCGATCAGCAACCGGATCTGACCGCGCATTTTGGCGTTCGCAGCCTGCCCACGGTGAAAGTGTTGTTTCAAGGGCAGTTGGTGGATGAGTTTAGTGGCGTTCAGCCGGAGGCCCAGATTCGCGCGCTGATTGATCGCTATGCGGTGAAACCTTCCGGTGAGTTGCGCCAGCAGGCCCAACAGCTAATGCAGGAGGGAAACGCCGCGGCGGCGCTGGAGTTGTTGCAGCAGTTGCATCAGAGCGAGCCCGACAACCTCGATGTGCTGGTGGATCTGGCCCGAGCCAGTGCCCAGCTGGGGGATTGGCCGACTGCCGAGCAGATCTGCGAGTCCCTGCCACCGGAGTATCGCGGTAAGCCTGAGGTCAAGCAGCTGCAGGCGCGCAAAAAATTCTTCGAGACCGCCGGTGATATCCCGGAACTGGCGGAGCTGCAGCAACGGATCGGACAAAATCCCGACGATGCAGAGGC
>CAYXVO010000534.1:0-2258 GCA_964467875.1 uncultured Pseudomonadales bacterium
CTGAACCAGACGTAAAATATCTGCCCGGTGGTCACACCGATGACCTCCGGCGCCAGCGTCATGATCAGGTAGAACGCCACCAGGCTGGCGCCGAAGAACAGGTAGGTGGCGGTGATGAACTGCAACCGGGGCAGGCGACTGACCAGCAGGCCAAACAAGGGATTGACCAGCAGGGTGATGAGCGCCGTGCCCATGAACAGCCAGCGTACGGTCTCGATCCCGCCCTGCATGCCGAGCGCCTCCCGCGCCGGGCGCAGGACCATGAGCGCGGTCAGCACGCAAAAGAAGAAGCACACCGCCAGCAGCACGGGCACGATTTCACTGCGGTTCAGGTTGAACAGGCTGGCAACGGGGTTCCCTGTCGAACGTTGACGCATGTGCTGGCTCCAGCGCTGAATCGGTCGGACCTGTGGTCGGAAAATCGATCTTTGAGCAATACTCTATAAGAAACCCGAGATCAAGTCGGGATACGCCCGAGGAGGAACACAGCATGGCCATACGCATCGTCCGCCTGGGTAGTGCCCGGGCCAAGGATGAAGGCACCCGCATCGGCACGGTGCGCCGTCCTCCGCGCGGCGTGCCCAAAGCCGAGTACGCCTCCGGCAACTGGTACGACGTCTGGTTTCCCAACCTGGCCCCCAGTCCGGAAACCATCAAACAGGCCCACGAGGCCCAGACACCCGCGCACTGGGCGGCGTTCGCTCGCAAATACCGCTCCGAGATGAACACCCCCGAAAGCCGCCATGCGATCGAGCTGCTCGCGGCACTTTCCCACCAGACCAATTTCTCCGTTGGCTGTTATTGCGAAGACGAAGCCCACTGCCATCGTTCAACGCTGCGGGAACTGCTGCGCGAGCACGGCGCGCTGCTTGCAGACTGAGCAATCCGTCCAGGAATATCCCAGTGTGCAAATACTAAGCTACAATCCAGCCATACGTCAGGGATGAGATGCTGTAAGCCCTGATGTTTAGGCTCCCCAAACAGATACTTACTCGCTCTCTAGACGAAGGACGTCTCTCATGAAAAAACTGATCCTGGCCGCCAGCTTGATACTTGCCGCCACCTCCGCCGGTGCCGATGAAGTCAAATCCGCCCTCGACGAAGGTATGGACGCCTACAAGCGCGGCGAGCTCGGCACCGCCGCCAGCCAATGGGAATACGCCGCGCAACTGGCGCGTCAGGCCAAGGCCAGCAAGGTCGAAACCCTGTTCCCGAAGCCGCTGGCGGGCTGGACCATGGAAGAGGCCAACAGCACGGCCAATGCCGCCTTTGGTGGCGGCATCCACGTGTCCCGCAGCTACACCAAGGATGAAGGTAGCGTCCAGATCGAAATCACCATGGACTCGCCCATGCTGCAAGGCGTGATCGGCCTGATCGGTAACCCCCAGTTCGCCGCCATGTCCGGCATGAAGATCAAGCGCATCAAGGGCCAGCAGGCTGCCATCGAAAGCTCCGGCGGCGGCCACGCCAAGATGCAGATCGTGGTGGGCGGCAACGCACTGGTGAGCCTGGAGGGCCAACCGGAAGCGGCCCTGACGAGCTATGCCGAAGCCATTAACTACGAAGGTATCAGCGCCCTCAAGTAAGGGTTCCAGCGGCATCGTCAGTGTATATTCAGGAGGGTGGCCTGGAGTTTTGCCGCCCTGCCTGACGGAGCCTATGGACAAACGCCAACCCCTGACCAATTTGACGCAACTGTTCGATCAGATCGAGGGCGTCGCCAATGACCAGGACTCGGTTTCCCTGGAAGCCATGATGGGGGTGCTGGGGCGGCGCTCGTTTGGCCCGCTGTTGCTGCTGGCGGGGCTGATCACCCTGGCGCCGATTGTGGGTGATATTCCTGGCGTGCCCACCATGATCGGCATTTTCGTCCTGCTGGTGGCGGGGCAACTGGTGGTTGGACGGCAACAGCTGTGGTTGCCCCAGTGGCTCCTGCAGCGGTCGATCAGTGCTCGCAAGGTAAAGAAGACGCTGGGCTGGTCACGGCGCCCGGCCCGCTTCGTGGACCGGCTGTTAAAGCCCCGTCTGAGTCTGTTTGCGGAAGGCGGCGTGTTCTACGTGATCGCCGTGCTCTGCATGATCATTGCCGCCGCCATGCCCGCCATGGAAGTGATTCCCTTCAGTGCCAACGTCGCCGGTGCGGCTCTCACCGCCTTTGGCCTCGCGCTCATCGCCCGCGATGGCCTGGTATCCTTGCTGGCCACCCTGCTGACATTGGCGACGGGCGGGTTGGCGCTATATCAGCTGCTTTAGCTTTA
>CAYXVO010000535.1:0-1080 GCA_964467875.1 uncultured Pseudomonadales bacterium
CGGACGGCAAAGTGGAAGCCCGCAGCGTTCGGGTCAGTCGTACCATTGGCGACCGTTGGCTGGTTGAAGACGGCCTGAAGGCCGGGGATCAGGTGATCGTCGCCGGTCTCCAGAAGATCAAGCCAGGTATTCCGGTACGGACGCTGGAAGTTTCGCCAGAAGCAGCGAAGGACGCTGGCAACAGCGTTACCAGCGGACAGTAACAGGGGAATCCTATGGCACGTTTTTTTATCGATCGACCCATCTTTGCGTGGGTCATCGCCATCATCATCATGCTTGCCGGCGGCCTGGCGATCAGCCAACTGGCGGTTGAGCGCTATCCCACCATCGCACCACCCACGGTTTCGGTTTCCTCGACCTATCCTGGCGCCTCTGCCAGGGTCGTGGAGGATTCGGTAACCCAGATCATCGAGCAGAACATGAAGGGACTCGATGGCCTGATCTACATGTCCGCGACCAGCGAAAGCAATGGTCGTTCCTCCATTACCCTGACGTTTGAGAACGGTACCGATCCGGACACGGCCCAGGTACAGGTCCAGAACAAGCTGCAGTTGGCCATGCCGCTGCTGCCCCAGGAGGTTCAGCGCCAGGGCATTAACGTCAGCAAGGCCCGCAGTGGCTTTTTGATGGTGGCGGGTTTCGTCTCCACCGACGGACGCATGAATCGCGCCGACATTTCGGACTACGTGGCCGCCAACCTGGTGGATCCACTAAGCCGGGTACCCGGCGTCGGCAGCATCCAGGTTTTCGGCTCCCAATACGCCATGCGGATCTGGCTGGACCCGAACAAGCTCGACACCTTTCGTCTGACCCCGGCCGACGTGATCTCCGCGATACAGGCCCAAAACCAGCAGGTCACTTTGGGCCAGTTGGGCGGCACGCCCGCCATCGATGGCCAGCAGATCAACGCTACTATCACGGCACAAAGTCGTCTGCAGACACCCGACCAGTTCCGCGACATCCTGGTTCGTAGTAACCCGGATGGCTCGGTGCTCAAACTCGGCGACATCGCCCGGATTGAGCTGGGCGCAGAGAACTACGACTACATCACCCGCTACAATGGCCAACCCGCCAGCGGCA
>CAYXVO010000535.1:1100-2257 GCA_964467875.1 uncultured Pseudomonadales bacterium
CCTGGTGATGTTCCTGTTCCTGCAGAACTTCCGGGCGACACTGATTCCCACCCTGGCGGTGCCGGTGGTCTTGCTGGGAACCTTCGGCATCCTGGCCGCCTCGGGTCTATCCATCAACATGCTGACCATGTTCGCCATGGTATTGGCGATTGGTCTGCTGGTGGACGATGCCATCGTGGTGGTGGAGAACGTCGAGCGCGTCATGAGCGAGGAAGGCCTGTCGCCACTGGAAGCGACGCGTAAATCAATGGATCAGATCACCGGCGCGCTGGTGGGGATCGGTCTGGTGCTGTCCGCGGTGTTCGTGCCCATGGCCTTCATGAGCGGCTCCACCGGCATTATCTATCGACAATTCTCGATCACTATCGTTGCCGCCATGGGGCTCTCGGTGCTGGTGGCAATTGTCCTGACGCCCGCCCTGTGCGCGACCATTCTCAAGCCACTCAAGAAAGGTGAGCATCACGGAGAAAAAGGCTTCTTCGGCTGGTTCAACCGCAACTTCGACCGGAGTAGCCGGCTCTACCAGAGCGGCGTGCGCAGCATGCTTCACCGCAGCGGCCGTTTCATGGCCATCTTCGGCATACTCGTCGTCGCCATGGTCCTGATGTTCATGCGGATTCCCGGCTCGTTTCTACCCGACGAAGACCAGGGCGTCCTGTTCTCCATGGTGAAAGCGCCGGTGGGTGCGACCCAGGAGCGCACGATGGAATCCATCATGAAGCTCGAGCAGTACTTCCTGGAGGAAGAAAAGGACGCGGTTGAATCGGTCTTCAGCGTTCAGGGCTTCAGCTTTGCCGGCCGCGGCCAGAACAACGGCGTCGCCTTCATCAAACTGCGGGATTGGAGCGAACGTGAATCCGACGGCATGAGTGCCAGCGCGGTTGCCGGTCGCGCCATGGGAGCGCTGAGCCAGATCAAGGACGCGGTCATCTTTGCCTTCTCGCCCCCCGCCATGCCGGAACTGGGCACGGCCTCGGGCTTCGCCTTGTTCCTCAAGGACAACGCCAACCTGGGCCACACAGCGCTGACGGATGCCCGTAACCAGTTCCTGGGCGCGGCGGCGCAAAGCCCCCTGCTGGCCAACGTGCGCCCCAACGGCCAGGAAGATACGCCCCAGTTCCAGATCGACGTGGATCTGGAAAAAGCGGCAGCGTTGG
>CAYXVO010000536.1:0-2256 GCA_964467875.1 uncultured Pseudomonadales bacterium
ACTTCGCCGGCGGCGCGGGCGATGGCCAGGATCACCCCGGTCATCATGGCGGGGCTAGCCATGGGCAGCACCACCCGCCATAACGTCTCGGCCTTGGTGGCGCCCAACGCCAGACTGCCTTCACGGATGGAGCGGGGAATCCGCGCCAGGCCTTCCTCGGTGGCGACGATCACCACCGGCAGGGTGAGCAGCGCCAGGGTGATGGACGCCCACATCAGGCCGGGCGTGCCGAAGGTGGGCGACGGCTTGGCTTCGGGATAGAAGAGATCGTCGATGTTGCCGCCCAGGAAGTAGACGAAGAAACCCAGGCCGAACACGCCATAAACGATGGACGGCACGCCCGCGAGGTTATTAACGGCAATCCGGATGATCTGGGTCACCGGCCCCTGGCTGGCGTATTCCCGCAGGTAAACCGCCGCAATGACGCCGAGCGGGGTGACCAGGATCGCCATCAGGATCACCATCAGCACGGTGCCGTAGATGGCGGGGAAGATCCCGCCTTCCGTGTTGGCCTCGCGGGGATCGTCACTGATGAACTCCCAGATCTTCTCGAAATAGAACCCGATCTTGGCGAAAGTGCCCATGGCATTGGGCTGGAACGCCCGCACGATGTTGGCCAGCCGGATCTCCACCTCGCGGCTATCGGCGGATTGCATGATCACGGAGTCGCGGTTGATCTCCTGATACAACTGCTCCAGGCGCTCCTGCATGACCTGGTAGCGGGCCTGTTCCTGTGCCCGCCGCGCCTCAAGATCGGCCAGCGCCTCTGGCGTCAGCTGGCCGTCCAGCTCAAGCCGGCGCTGCTCAAGACGCAACCGCTCCAGGGCATAATTGACGCTGCCGATCTCGCTGCGTTCCAGCTCATAAATCTCGTCATGAATTGCCTGCGCCCGGCTCAGACGGTCCTGCAGGATGGTCCAGCGTTCCGGCCCGCTGCTCACCGCCCGCTCGCCTTCCTTGACCGCCACCACCCGGCCGTAGAAGTTGCCCCACTCGCGCCGTTCCAGGGCCACCAGGTCGTCGGGGTAGCGCTGACTCTGCATCTGGTCGTCGAGAATCCAGCGAAAATCCGCACCGTACAGGTCGCGGTTACCCAGCTTGACCAGGTTGCGGCGCATGAACAGCTGGTCATCTGGCACGCTGATGCCGGCGGTGCGCAACTGCTCGGCGGGCACGTTCTCATACTCCACGATCTCGCCGATCACCTTGGAGGCCTGGCCATTGGCGGTCACATAGTCCGCCTCCACCAGGCTGTGGGGCCAAAAATGGGACAACCCGCGCACGGCGATCAACAGCAACAGACCGAACGTCATGATCAGGCTGATGGCGACGGCACCGGCATTCAGCCAAATCCAGGGCTCGCCGCTGGCGGTCCACTTTTTCAAGGATACTCTCATCTTCAATCCTCTTGGCTCGACTCGGTCTGGGCCTTAAATGACGCTGTATTTCTTGCGCAGACGCTGGCGCACGAATTCGGCAATGGTGTTGACGCAGAAGGTGAACAAAAACAGCACGAAGGCGGCCAGGAACAGGATGCGGTAATGGGTGCTGCCCACCGCCGACTCAGGCATTTCCACCGCGATGTTGGCCGACAGGGTGCGCATGCCTTCGAAGATGTTCACGTCCATGATCGGCGTGTTGCCGGTGGCCATGAGCACGATCATGGTCTCGCCCACGGCACGCCCCATGCCGATCATCACCGCCGAGAAAATAGCGGGGCTGGCGGTGGGCAGCACGACACGGGTCATGGTCTGCCAAGTGGTGGCGCCCAGGGCCAGGGAGCCGTAGCTGAGGTGCTTGGGCACGCTGAACACGGCGTCCTCGGTGATGGAGAAGATGGTGGGAATCACCGCAAAGCCCATGGCCGCGCCCACCACCAGGGCGTTGCGCTGATCAAAGCCAAGGCCAAATTCGTCGCGCAGCCAGAAGCGCACGTCGCCGCCGAAGAACCAGACTTCGATGTAGTCGCTGATCTCGAAGCTGAACCAGACCACGCCGACAATCACCGGGACCAGCAGGAATGCCTCCCAGCCCTCCGGGAAGCGGTGACGCAGGCGCTCGGGCAGATTGCTCCAGGCGAAGGCAAACACCAGGATCGCCAGGGGCACCACGATCAGGATGCCGAAGATGCCCGGCAGGTTGGATTCGATAAATGGCGCGAAGAACAACCCCGCCAGAAAGCCCAGGATCACCGTGGGTAGTGCCTCCATCAGTTCGATGGCGGGCTTGACCTTGCGCCGCACCCGGGGCGCCATG
>CAYXVO010000537.1:0-2248 GCA_964467875.1 uncultured Pseudomonadales bacterium
TTCTGTTCGACAAGCTCGCGCCGCGTTACCAGACGCGTCCCGGCGGTTACACGCGTATCCTGAAGCTGGGGCCGCGCACGGGTGACGCCGCTGAAATATCCTTCTTCATGGTTGTCCGCCTTGATTGTTATTCTTTTTACGCTCAAGCGAATCCGTCCATTGCATTCCTTGCAACAGCTCAAACCGACCCTTGGGGGTCGTCCAGACCTAACAACAAGCGACAACAACACGCCAAAAGGCACTGCGGTAAACGATACAAGCAGAGGAGGAGCCTAGCATTCTCACAGACTGCAATGGATCCTCGTATTAACGGATTCGCACCCTAAGCAAAAGCCGGTCGAGGAAACACGTTCGCAGCCACCACTCCACTGGCGAGCTTGTGCGAACGTACAACTGCCCACGGCAGTGGGCATCCCACCCACTGTTGTCACGATTCGGCGACGTCAATAGTGACCCTTCCTTGTCTCCGATTCAAGACGTTACGGACGACCCTTATCCAGGCCGCCACCGACGCTGCATTTCGGTCGGGAGCATCATCGCGGCGTGACCGATCCGTACTCGCCAGCCTCAGGGCTTCTTGCCCACCGTATCGGCCACGTAGGCCTGCCGTTGGCCCATCGGCTCCTCGTGACCCTCGGTCGTGTCATGGCTCGTCTGGTGCTCGAGCTCCGCGTTGAGTTCGCCGCCTATGAGAACAATATAGGCAGTCACATAGAACCACATCAACAAAACGATCACCGCGCCCAAGGATCCATAGGTTTCGTTATAACTGCCGAAACTGGAGACATACCAGGAAAACAGGGCGGAGCCGATCAGCCACAAGGCCGCCGCCGTCAGCGAACCCGGGTTGACCCAGCGCCAGCGCGGTTGTTTCCGATCAGGAGCATAACGATAAAAAATCGCCAGGGTCATGACGACCAAAAGCGCCAGCAAAGGCCAGCGTAGAACGGAGAAAGCGGTGTTAATCCAGCGGCCAACACCAATCCCTTCCAATATCGGAGGCAATGCCGCAATCAATGCCAGGGAGATGGCGAAGAACAACACGGCGCCCACGGTCAGAGCAAAAGCAGTCAGGTTGAGTCTGATGAAACCACGCGACTCTTCCTCGTCGTAAACGATATTGAGCGCCGTCATGATCGCGGTGGTGCCCTTCATCGTACTCCACAAGGCCAGAAAGATACCCAGCAAGGCTCCGAATCCCAGAGCCGTTCCCGAGCCACTGGTCAGGCTACGCATTTGCTCGACCAGCAGGGCACGAGCATCGGCCGGCATCATTTCCGACATGCTCTGTATCTGGTTCTGCGCGTCCGCGGGATCGTACATGAGGCCATAGATGGAAACGAACGCGCCGATGGCCGGAAAAATTGATAGCAGAAAATAGAAGGCGACCCCGGCCGACACCAGGCCCAGATTATCCTTGCCCATCTCGGACTTCACCCGAAGCAGGACATCCCGCCAACCTGTCTTGGGAATTTGTCCGGGACGGGTGGCGTTGCGCCCTCGGTGGTTCATGTGCGCGGTGCGAGCCATGGTCAACCCTCTCCTTCTCCAGCTTCTGTTCTGCGCCTGCCAGGTCCGGAAAGACCCGATAGGAAGCCTGAGCCTGCGTAAACCCAGCAAATCCAAAACCAAAACCAAATCCAAGCAACGCCAATGCCAGATAGAGCTCCGGCACTACTTCCCCTGCCCTGGATGGGAATCACACGCGGCTTCTTCCATGCGGTTCGCCGAGCCATGACAGACGTTCCCAAATAATCTCTTCACAGGGTGTAGGTTTTACAGGCGCCTTGTAAAAAGCCTCTCTATCTTGCAGTTGCTGGCCGCAAAACCAAGCTCGTCAAAGCCGGAACCGGACCCTCCTTGGACCTAGACGCGGGAACCACAGTCGTTACCGGACTTGAGGCACGATGTTTGCGTTGAACTGCGAACGCGTGTTCATCGCGCGACGCCAGTTCATCGCGAACCTGGTTCACAGAGAACCCAGTACACAAAGCACCATGGAGGAGGACATATGTCCGTTCGACTATTTGGCACCAAGGGAACCCCCCTGGAGAAGCAGGCTTTCACCTGGAAGGAGCTGGTTCAGAATCCCATCAGCAAACTGGACGACGATGCCTTCACCCGGGTCCGGGTGATCCTCATGAACGGTGTCGAGACCGACGCGCTGCGCCTGAAGAACATCGGCGCGCGCTTCCACGGTCATCTGCGCCGGGCACTGGCCGAGGTGCGGCGTACCGAGCAACACCAG
>CAYXVO010000538.1:0-2244 GCA_964467875.1 uncultured Pseudomonadales bacterium
GGCCTTGATGGCGGACCGCTTTTCCCTGGAGCAGGGTAAGCGCTTCTTTGGCCTGATTGCCGTCGGCGGCACCTGTGGCGCCATCTTCGGGCCCTGGTTATCCACCCAATTAGCGGAACCCTTAGGGACACCGGCGTTATTGCTGGTGGCTACCGGATTTCTGCTGCTGGCACTCGCCGCCTGCTGGGTGGTGGCGCGCTATCAGCCAGATCGCCGTGCACAGCAGGCTACTCCGGTCGCCAATGAACCACCCGCCATCGACGAGCGCGAACTCATTGGCGGCAGTGCCTGGGAAGGGTTGCGCGCGGTGTTTCGTTCCCGCTATCTGCTGGCGATTGCCGGCTACGTGATTATCGTTGCCATCATGGCTACCTTCATCTATTTCACCCGCTTGCAAATGGTGGCCGAGCTGGGTGAGGATCTGGATCAGCGCACCACCCTGTTTGCCCGTATCGACCTGATTACCCAGATCGCCACGCTGATTATGCAGGCGCTGATCGCCGGGCGGCTGATGAAGTGGCTGGGCGTGCATATCACCCTGGCCCTGTTGCCGCTGACGGCGGCACTGGGGTTCCTGGGTCTTGCCCTGGTGGGCTCGCTGGCGGCGCTGATCGCGTTGGAGGCCGCCTTTCGCGCCGTGCAGCGCGCCCTGATGCGACCGGCCCGGGAAACCCTGTTCACCGTGACCAGCCGCGAGGACAAGTACAAGAGCAAAGCCTTCATCGACACCTTCGTTTACCGGGGTGGCGATGTACTCGGCGCCCAACTGGAAGGCCTGCTGGGCAAGCTCGGCATGGGGCTGGCGGCCATTGCCAGCGTGGCTATTCCGCTGGCCCTGGTCTGGGCGGCGCTGGGGATCTGGCTGGGACGTACCCAGCAGCGTCTGGCGCCGGCGGCCCCGCCGTCCGATTCAATCAGCCAAGCAAACCTCGACCCCAACACCAGAGAAAGGACCTCACCATGATTTCCCGACGCGACTACCTGAAACTGGCGCTTGCCGCTGGCGCCACCCTTGCGATCAAGCCGGGCCTGCTGTGGGCGCAAGACAAACAACTGGAACTGATCACCCGTGCCATCCCCAGCAGCGGTGAACGGTTGCCGGTGGTGGGGTTGGGCAGCTCCGCCACCTTCTCCCAGGTGGCGAGCCAGGCCGATACCGATGCCCTGCGGGAGGTCTTGCGCGCCCTGGTGGATAAGGGTGGACGCATCTTCGATACCGCTCCCAGTTATGGCGCCTCCGAGGAGGTGGCCGGCAACCTGGCGAGGGAGCTGGGCATCACCGAAAAGCTGTTCTGGGCCACCAAACTCAACGTGGCCGGGCGTGGCGGCGGCAAGGCCGATCCCAAGGAGGCGCGGGAGCAGATCGAGACTTCCTTCAAACGCCTCAAGAAGCCGGTGATCGACCTGATTCAGGTGCATAACCTGGGCGATGTGCCAACCCAATTCAGCCTGCTTAAAACCCTGAAAGAAGAGAAACGGGTGCGCTACATCGGTGTCACTACGACCTTCCCGCGCCAGCACGATGAGCTGGAAGCGGTGATGAAGCGGGAGCCGCTGGATTTCATCGGGATCGATTATGCGATTGATAACCGGGTCATGGAGGAGCGTATCCTGCCCTTGGCCAAGGACAAGGGCATCGGAGTGCTGGTGTACGCGCCCTTTGGCCGCACCCGCCTGTGGGAGCAGGTGCGCGGCAAGGACGTCCCGGCCTGGGCGGCGGAATTCGATGCCCATTCCTGGGGACAGTTCTTTCTCAAATTTGTCGTGTCACATCCGGTCGTGACCGCCGCCACGCCGGCGACCAGCAAGGAGCGGCACATGATCGACAACATGGGCGCGGCCTACGGTCGCCTGCCGGACGCGGCCATGCGCCAGCGGATGATCAAGCACATCGAGGGGCTTTGAGTGGTGCTTCTTTGAGCGGCACTTCTTTGAGAAATGCTTCTTGGAGAAGGGCGCCGGTAAATGGTTCGGCGCCCAGCTCGGAGCTATCGACGCGGGCGGCGGTTGCCGATCATTCGCGCCAGCACGTCCTCGTCTTCCGGACGACGTCGGTGGAAGACCGCCATCACGATGTGGCCGACGACGAACAGCAACAACAGCCAGCCCAGCCAGCCATGCAGCAGATTGCCGGGTGTCATCATCCACTCGATTTTGCCGCCCTCAAAGCCGGACATGAGCGGAATACCGAACGGCTCAAACGCGCGCCCGGAACCATACTGGCGCAGCAGGGCCAGCAGCTCC
>CAYXVO010000539.1:0-2227 GCA_964467875.1 uncultured Pseudomonadales bacterium
GAAGAACCTACCCCAGCTCCGTCACAAAATAAAGTAACTCTTACGTTTTAGACACGGCCCCTGCTATCTGCCGACACTTACCATCATCTGTCCCAGCGCCCTGCTCACGGCCTGGATCGGCATTTGGAACCCATAAAAAAGCCCCAGACGATGCCGGGGCTTTCATTTTTACAAGAGTCGGACAAGCCGACATTTCCACAAAGGTCGGTCAAGCCGACCAAAATATCAAGATGACGTTGCTACCTTGGCCGCAACCTTGGCTTCGGCGGCACGCGCCTTCGCCACCATCTTCTTCGGCTGCAACAGGAAGTGCGCCAGCGCCGGCAACAGCCACAGCGCGCCGACCATATTCCAGATGAACATGAAGGTCAGCAGAAAGCCCATGTCCGCCTGGAACTTGATGGGAGACAGAATCCAGGTGCCCACACCAATGGCCAGGGTCAGGCCAGTGAAAACCACGGCCTTACCGGTGGAGCGCAGCGTTTCAAAGTAAGCCTCCTGCAACGGCTTGCCTTGCAGCAAAAACTTCTCGAGCTGGGTGTAAATATAAATGCCGTAGTCCACGCCGATACCCACGCCGAGCGCAACCACCGGCAATGTCGCGACCTTCACGCCAATACCGAATTGCGCCATCAGCGCCTCGGACAGAACCGAGGTCAGCGCGAGTGGGATAATCAGGCAGAGTGTGGCCCGCAGGGAGCGGAACGTGAGGAAGCAGAGCATCGTCACCACCGCATACACAAAGATCAGCATGGTGTTGCTGGCCTTGGCGATAACCTCGTTGGTCGCCGCCTCAACACCCGCGTTACCGGCGGCAAGCAGGAAGCGGTATTCGTCGCTGGCATTCTCGGCGGCAAACGCTTCCACCACCGCCGTCACCCGCTGCAGCGTCTCGGCCTTATGGTCTTCCAGATACGCGATCAGAGGTGTCAGCGAGCAGTTGGTGTTGACCAGTCCGCTCGGAGCGCGCTGCACGGAGGCGTTCATGACGTGCTGGTTACGAGAGAGTTCGTACCACTTCATGTTGCCTTCATTCAAGGCCTTGGTCGCCAGTTTCGAGACGGTGGCCAGGGATGCGGTGGATTGCACGCCAGGCGTATTCTCCAACACCCATTGCAGACGATCCATGGCGTCCAGCACTTCATACTGAGAACACTGTTCTGGTGCGGTTTCCACCATCACCACAAGCACATCCGAGCTCGTGCTGTAGTTCTCGATGACATACTGGTTGTCCAGGTTGTACCGGGAATCCGCGTGCAGTTCCGGCGCTCCCGGCTCCAGGTCGCCAATTTTCAGGTCGCGCTTATAGTAGGTGCCCACACCGAATCCAACGGCCGCGATCAGAATGGAGATAACCGCCACTCGGGGATGCGCCATGTAGGACAGCAGGCGCCACTTGCGGTCGGCCCGTTCGCTGCGGTTCTGCACATGCTTGACGCCACCTTTGGTGATACCGATGTAGGACATGATCACCGGGTGCAGCACCAAGTTGGTAATGATCACCACCGCCACACCGACACTGGCCGCCACGGCCAGATCCTTAATGACGTCGATTTCGATGAACAAGAGTGTCAGGAAGCCGATCGCATCACTCAATAGCGCCAGCAGACCCGCGACGTACAGTCCCCGAAACGCCAGGCGAGCGGCCATCAGCGAGCCGTGCCCTTGTGCGGCCTGACTAGCCATGGCATTTACAATCTGCACGCCATGGCTAATGCCAATCGCAAACACCAGGAAGGGGACCAAAACCGAATACGGATCCAGGCCATAACCAAGCACGCGTAAAATACCCAGCTGCCAGACCACAGCAATGATCGAGGTCATGATCGGCACCAGTGTGCCGGCGATACAGCGGGAGTAGAAGTACAGCAGAACCATGGTGATCAGAATTGCCGCCAGGAAGAAGGTCACCACCTCGGCGATGCCTTCGATCAAGTCGCCGATTTTCTTGGCAAATCCGACAACGCGAATCTCGATGTTAGGATTCGCCGCCACATACTTGTCGCGAATCTTCTCTTCCAGGTCCCGGGCGAACTGACCGTAATCCAGGGCACCACCGGTTTCTGGATTTTTCTCATACAGTGGCGCCAGCAAAGAGGTGGACTGGAAGTTGTCGGAAACCAGACGACCGACTTCGCCGGATTTCAAGACGTTCTGCCGCAGTTCCTCCAGTTTCTCCGGTGAGCCGTCATACGCGTCGGGAATGACCGTTCCGCCCTGGAAGCCG
>CAYXVO010000540.1:0-2216 GCA_964467875.1 uncultured Pseudomonadales bacterium
TGCGCCCCCAGGGCTGATAAGACTTCAGGAGGCTCGGCCATGAACGAGGCTGCTCGGTATCTGCAGGATGCGCTCCGCCCGGACGTGGATTGGCGGGAACTGTTGGTAGCCGAGTTCGAGCAGCCTTACTTGCAGCAACTGGCTGATTTTCTGGCGCAGGAGGACGCTGCGGGCAAAGTGATCTATCCGGATCATGCGCACTGCTTCAATGCTCTGAATTCAACGCCATTTGCCCAGGCCAAGGTGGTGATCCTGGGGCAGGATCCCTACCACGGTCCTGGGCAGGCCCATGGCCTTTGCTTTTCTGTCCTGCCAGACGTGCGTCCGCCTCCTTCTCTCGTCAATATCTTCAAGGAAATTTCTGCGGATCTGGGCTTGCCGAAGCCGGATCATGGCTGTCTCACCCACTGGGCCGAGCAGGGCGTACTTTTGCTCAACAGTGTGCTAACGGTCGAGCAGGGGCGTGCGGGCTCTCACCAGGGACGAGGGTGGGAGAAATTTACCGACCGTATCGTGTCTTTGCTGAGTGAGCGTAAGGAAGGGTTGGTGTTTCTCTTGTGGGGCAGCTACGCAATCAAGAAGGGTACCTTGATTGACCGGCAGCGCCACCATGTTCTTGAGACAGTTCACCCATCACCGCTGTCCGCTCACCGGGGCTTTTTCGGCTGTCGACATTTCTCCCAGGCCAATGCATACCTGCAGCAGCAAGGGGGGAAGCCCATCGATTGGAGCTTGCCACCCAAGGCGGTGGTGAGGCAGCAACTGGCGTTGGAAAATGGTGTTGGCGGAATGTAAAAAGGGCTGAAATCAGCCCTTTTTACATGACGTTGGATCTTCAGAAATGTGCAGAAGGTTCCCCAGATAAGCCTCAAGGCTACTGGTGAGGCGCTAGGCCTGAAGCAACTTGGCTGCCGCTTCCATCTGCTCGCTTAGATCGGTGGCTTCGGTCGAATCAACATCGGGGTCGAGGCCGAGTCGGTTGAACGCGGAAATCTGCGTCCAATCCATCTTGGTGTAGGGGTGGTCTGAACCGGCCACGCTCTGAAGCTTGGCCACTATGACGACGTCCGCATAGTCGGCCTGAGGAATGGAGCGCGTGAAGTCCAGGCAGGCTTCGGGCAGGCCTCTTAGCTCCTCCGGGAAATCCCACTTTTCCAGAATCCGGCAGCCGATCCGGGGTGCCAGGTCGTCGATCAGGTTGTCCAGGATGACGTTGTTGATCTGAACGTCATGTTCTTCGATGTAGGTCAGGATCGGCAGGATGCCGATTTGATGCACCAGGCCGGCCAGCGTCGCCTGATCGGGACGCAGCTTGGTAAAGTGTTGTGCCAGCACGTGGCAGATGCCCGCGACTTCAGTGCTGTGCTGCCAGCTTTCGCGCATGCGGCGATCGATCATGTCAGAAGTCGCCTGAAACATCTGTTCCATTGCCAGGCCCGTGGCCAGATTGGCGGAATAGGTCATGCCGAGGCGGCTGACGGCCATGTTCAGGTCATTGATGGTACGGCTTCCGCGCATCACGGGGCTGTTGCAGACACGAATAATGCGAGCACTGAGCGCCGCATCGTTGCTGATGGTAGCCGCCAGTTGCTGCACCGAGGAGCGCGGATTCTCTGCGACCTCTCGCACGCGCAAGGCCACTTCGGGTAAGGTCGGCAGAACCAGGGTGTCGCGGTTGATCGCGTCCAGCAGGTCCTCTTTGATCTTGGTGGCTAAGTCGGCCATAGGGACTACTCGTTCATCGTGACTTTGAGCGGAAATCGGAGTGACGCGTCCTGAATCAGGAGGAATCCGCCGCTTAAGGAAGTGCTGCTTAAGTTATAGCAAAACCTGGGCAAAATGCCTGGGCCTCTGTGTAAGCTTTCGTTACGTTGCGCCGGCCTTTCAGAGCTTCTTGCGCTCATTGCGGATTGTCTCCACCGGGTAGGGTACATCTCGCCACTGCAGGGCAATTTGCGTGTCACCATAATCCATATCAAGGCGCGTGTCGGGTGCCAATTCTTCCTGGGGAAGAAGGATCAGCAGTTCTGTAGTCTGATCGGCGGTTGCCTGGCTGCGAACGACGCTACCGAACGCCTTGCCTTCGCCATCGCGAATAGCCGTGCCGGGCGTTATGGTGACGGGCGCATTCGCACGGGCCAGATACATGCGCCGCTTCAGCGTGCCCAGGTATTGCATGCGCGCGACAATTTCCTGTCCCGTATAACACCCCTTTT
>CAYXVO010000541.1:0-2200 GCA_964467875.1 uncultured Pseudomonadales bacterium
GAGCTTCGGCGCGAGCACGAAGAAGAGCGGTCACCGTCGGGGCTTCGCCCCGACACCCCGTGCCCGCCCGCGCCCGACCCGAAGCCGGGAGCTGTCCACGCGTTGTCCACACCTGCTGCGCAGCAGCACCCGACAGAGGGGATGCCCCTTGCATCCCCGCCGTCGGGCGTGGGTGTGGGCAACGGGTGGGCAGCGTCCTTGACGTTGCGACGCTGGGGGTCGAAAGTCGCTTCAAGGGCTTCGGCGAGAACGGCAGGGGGTGCATCAAGGCGAGTTGGCGACGGCAGGCCGCATGGCGTCTAGGGTTGATCGCAGCAACAGGCGGAACCCGCGTCGGGTCAGAGTGTTCAGCGCTATTACGACCCGGGCATTGGAAGGTTCCTCAGCGTGGATCCAGTCACGGCTTACAGCAACCCAGTTGGGGCCTTCAACCGCTACTGGTACGCAAACGATAACCCATATAAGTTCACGGACCCGGATGGGCGACGCCCATGCGAGCCCAGCGAATGCGGTGCGGCGTTCATCGGAAATAGCGTCAGTGGCATGAATGTAGGTTCGCCGGACTTTGAGCCGAGGACAGCGTCATCGCGCACCCAAAGCCGGAAAGCGGACTCATCAAATGGTTCCGAGACTGCTATAGGACATAATACGGACCTGCCGCCTCAGGAAATGATTGACGCTGCCAAAAATGATCTGAACGCTTTCGGGTCCACCAAGCTGGAGAATGGAACCGTTGGCTATAAAGCTGATTCTGGATTTCGTTCCGAGGCGATGGCGCCAGTTTCGCAAGGAGAAATCAAGTGGATCATTGTCGGTGAGGCTGTTTATTTAACGCATACGCACGGAATAACTGGGTATTGGTATCACAAGTATTTTTCAGGCAGTGACACAGACGCTGCGAACAGTCTAAATATCCCTGTATTTCTCGGCGTCGATGGCTCTTTGAGAGTATATATGCCCAATGGTAGGGTTGGGGGCAGAATTCGGAGAGGTCCGGATTCCGGAAGGCGACTGCAAAGAGGCCAGTCCGAAGGATTGCTTATATGTGAAAACTGCATAACGAGATGATTGAATTCATGAAAGTTCTACTAGTTTTGTTGATTGCTGCGTCTGCCTCTGGTTGCACGACAGCGAATGCTAAAGGTGAATGGATTGAATATCCTATTCCCAAGAGATTTTATGCCCGGCACGAAGATCCATTCTTCCAGGACAAGCTTAGGCTGCCAGTGGAAGTAGAGGGCGGAGACTTGGTAATCCCTCGGTCATTCGACGACGCTGTAGAACAGTTGCGAGTTGGCATTGACACTGAAATTCTGGATATGGCAGGCGGCGCTTTGAATAATGCATGCGGGCACCAGGAAAAGTGTAATTATGCTTCTTTCGAGGTTTGGGACAGGTTCATTGCCGAAACGGAGAGCTTGGAAGTCGAGAGAGGGCGTACGTTGGCAAGCTATTTTTCGGAAGTATCAGTCTTTTTGGGAGCGGCTTGGCATTTGGGGCGTGACTGTCCCGGGCGAGCGGCTAGCGTATGTGAAGAGATAAGCAGTATTGGCGATGCAGCGCCAGAGATTTTGGCACTAGTCATAATAAGGGCAGGAGTGGCCAAGCATCGTGGCGTACCCGGAGACGTCCATGCGCTGTTGGAAGGAATGGGCGATCTTGTCGCTCCGCGCAGTGTGCCCTGATGGAGCCTCTTGCTGAAGCCGTGCCAATCATGCCGCAACGATGATCGCAGCGCCGAGCGCGCTCAAGAGCAAGCCCTGCTTCTATTTCGACAACAGATCAAGCTGCCGGCACTATGCTGCGCAATCCCGCAGATAGAGGCTGATCAGGCTCTGATAGGGGATCTTGCTCTCAACTTGCAAGCGCAACACCGGATGAGAATTTCGCCATCTCCTCGGCCATGGCTTCCTCCGGGTTTTCCACCCCAGCGTTTGCCTCGGTCGGCCGTTGAGCAGGCGGGCGATGTCGTTGAGCAAAGTCTGGCTGGCTATCGACAGGTCGCTGCCCTTGGCCGCTTAACTCCAATTCTGGAGTCCGCTAGAAACGGGGGGATTACCGTTGGACTTCGGGACGCAGATTGGGATCCGGATGGGCTTGCTACTTGAAGCTGGTCGGCGCGGCTTGAAAGGCGGGCGCCGGCCCGACATCCAGGAACTGCAGCCGCGCCAGCTCCGCATACAGTCCCCCTTGTGCCAGC
>CAYXVO010000542.1:0-2190 GCA_964467875.1 uncultured Pseudomonadales bacterium
GGCCCTGGCGGTCGGGCGGGAACCAGTCTGGCAAGCGGCGCAACAGGACTGGATCGGCCTGGTATTTGCCATCAGCGTCGAAATACGGCATGGGCACACTCCCCAGCCGGATGCAGTCGCCGGGACGCATGATCGCGACCGTCCGGCGCAGGCCGACTATACTGCTCTATTCTAGTGTCCGTCGTTATAAGGTAGTCGTCATGAAACCCAGCAAGGCCGAAGATATCATGGTTCGCAATGTCATCACCTGTCAGGCCAGCGACACCCTCGCCCATGCCCGTCAGTTGATGAAAGATCACAGCATTCGCCACATTCCGGTGGTGGATGAGACTGGCCAACTCCAGGGCCTGGTCACCCAGAAAACCATGCTGCGGGAAACCTTTCTGATCGCCAGTCGGTTCGGCATGGCGGATCTGGACTATCAGGAAAACAAGAAAAAAGTCGGCGACTTCATGGAGACGGGTGTGGAGACGATTCAGGCCCAGCTCCCCTTGCTGGAGGCCGGTCGCTTTTTCGTGGAGAGCAAGCACGGTTGCCTGCCAATTCTGGAGGACGGGCGCGTGGTCGGCGTGCTGACTTCGGCCGACTTCGTCAAATTAAGTGTTCAACTGTTGGAATCCTAGGCGATAATCCGCGCGCTTAATCTAACCCGCCGTTTTTACCCCCCTCTCCCTTGACGGGAGAGGGTCGGGGAGAGGGTGGAGGCATGCGGACTCCATGTTTCAAGCGGCTTCGCCGCTCCCCCTCTCCCTAGCCCTCTCCCTCCAGGGGAGAGGGAATCACTTTTGAGAGGACCGCTCCCATGAGCCAGTCGCACGCCGCCGCACCGGTGAACTCCCCCGGTCGGGTGCTATTTGCCAGCCTGATCGGCACCACCATCGAATTCTTCGATTTCTATATCTACGCCACCGCCGCCGTGTTGGTGTTTCCTCATTTGTTTTTTCCGACGTCGGATCCCACGGCGGGCATGCTGCAATCCTTGGCCACTTTTGCCATCGCCTTCTTTGCCCGCCCCATCGGTTCCGCCCTGTTCGGCCATTACGGCGACCGCATCGGCCGCAAGGCGACTCTGGTGGCGGCACTGCTGACCATGGGCATTTCCACGGTCATCATCGGCCTGCTCCCCACCTACGAATCCATTGGTACCCTGGCGCCGCTGCTGCTGGCCCTGTGCCGCTTCGGCCAGGGCTTGGGACTGGGTGGCGAATGGGGTGGCGCGGTGTTGCTGGCCACGGAGAACGCGCCGCCGGGCAAGCGCGCCTGGTACGGCATGTTTCCGCAATTGGGCGCGCCCATTGGCTTCTTCCTGTCGGGCGGGATCTTCTTGGTCATGGCGGAAACCATGACCGAAGCGCAATTTTTCAGCTACGGCTGGCGCATTCCCTTCCTCGCCAGCGCGCTGCTGGTCATCGTGGGGCTCTACGTGCGTCTCAAGATCACCGAAACGCCGGAGTTTCAAAAAGTGCTGGATAAAGACGAGCGGGAGAAAATTCCGGCCGTCACCCTGTTTCGCGACCACAGTCGGCTGTTGGTGCTGGGTACGCTGATTTCACTGGCGACCTTCGTGCTGTTCTATCTGATGACGGTGTTCGCCCTGAGTTGGGGCACCACGGCCCTGGGCTATTCCCGCCCCGAGTTCCTCACCCTGCAGCTGATCGCGGTGGTGTTCTTCGGCCTGACCATTCCCATCTCGGCGCTGCTGGCGGACCGCTTGGGCCGACGCACCACCATGCTCGGCGTCTCGGCGGCCATCGCCCTGTTCGGCCTGGTGCTGGCCCCCATGTTCGGCTCCGGCAACATGATCGTGGTGACCCTTTTCCTCAGCCTCGGCCTGGCCCTGATGGGGATGACCTACGGCCCGCTCGGCACATTGCTGGCGGAGCTGTTTCCCGCCTCCGTGCGCTACACCGGTGCGTCTCTGACGTTCAACCTGGGCGGCATCCTGGGTGCATCGCTAGCACCCTACATCGCCACCTGGCTCGCCACTGAATACGGGCTTGGCTATGTGGGGCTTTATCTGTCGCTGGCGGCACTGATCACGTGGGTCGCGCTGTTGCTGACGGGACGTGGCACGACCCTGGCAAAGCCAGCCACAGCCTTGGAATAATCACGCAGCGGAAGACGGGACTAGCCCCGCCATACCGGCACCGTTGCAGTCGATCCCGATTGCCCTGGGCCACCTGCTGCTCC
>CAYXVO010000543.1:0-2180 GCA_964467875.1 uncultured Pseudomonadales bacterium
CTTTGATGTGACGGTTCGCGCGGTTCGTACCAATCGCTCGAATCAGCACTGGTTTGTGGAGCTGAGCCAGGGCGAACAGGTCGCGGTGACCGCCACGGCTATTTTGGCCAGACGCCAACAAACCTGGAGCGAGTCGGAGTTGCGTGCGCCCGAGGCGCCACCGGCCGAATCCATCCAGTCCTGGCCGGCATCGGCCGGCCCTACCTGGATCAAGCGCTACGACCTCAAGTTCATACGCGGCCTGCTGACGGTCTCCGGCAAGCCGACACCCGATTCGGAAAGCCTGCTTTGGGTCCGTGACGAGCCGCCACGGCCACTGGATTTTCTGTCACTCATGGCCATGAGCGATGTCTTCTTTCCCCGCGTGTTTATCCGCCAGCAGAAACTGGGGCCCGCCGGTACCGTGACCATCACCACCTATTTCCATGCGGACGCGGAGTCCCTGGCGCGTCAGGCGGACCGTTCGCTTCTGGCGACCGCCCGTGGACAACGTTTCCATCGCAACTACTTCGATCAAGTAGCCGAACTCTGGAGTGACTCGGGCGAACTGCTCGCCAGCAGCAGCCAGATGGTCTATTTCAAGGACTGAGGCTGCAAACGTTCGCCCAGCAAGAGGTCTCACGAGCCCGCTGTAGCCAGCCTTTGACGGCGTCCGTGTGAGATTAAGATGAGTAGCCATCGCGCCCATAATCTGTTGCATGAGGCGAAAAAGGCTCTGGTGGCACGAGATCTGGTGGTGCGGGATCTGGCGGAATGGATAAAGCAGGTTGCGCGACGGTAAATGCCTTGGGACAAGGGGGCGGTGGCAGACAGGAAGCCTGCCCCGCCCCAACAGTACAGGTTCGCTGCGGGTAGCAGCGAGCCTACGGCAGAAAGGATCTAAGTCGCGCTTATTTGTCTGCGTCCTTTTCACGACGGCGCCGCTGGATCGCCATCGCGGCCACACCCAGGCCCAGCAGAGCGAGTGCCGACGGTTCGGGAACTTCAACGGGAGGTGGGGTTTCACCATTGGGTGGCGGGTAATAGCCCTTTCCACCCGCCAGGACTACTGGGCTCAACAGGATTCCGCCAACGATTGCCAAAGGTTTCAATGCGCTTTTGATTTTCATATCGTCCTTGCCTCTAAGATTGAATGGCGTGAATTTGGTTGACTCTCTACGCCGAACTCCTCCATGAGAGCGCAAGTAGAAAAGCATCATCCATGCCATGAGAAGACATTTTTAATTTTAACTTAAAAATCAATAAGCAAGCTGTCCTCGCCAATTTTGAAGATGGCTACGGTGTAAAAATTCCCGGCCTTAAACAGGGGCGTCAACTTCCTGATATCTAAACCATGGCTCCCCTGACAGCCAGGTATCAAAAGGCGGTCGAAAACGCTCCAGGTCAAGAAAAGCCAAAACCACTGATCAAAAAACCAGTAAAAGGGACTGACGACCCATTGCCCCGATTAAACGCACTGCAGCGCCAGGGAATGACTAATGGCGGACTTCCCGCTCAAGGCTCGCCTTCAGGTCGGGCGGTATCCGCATGCAGAGAGCCAGCTCATCCAGCTAGGCTTGTTCGCGGGCGTTGCGTTCGTCCACGATCAGCACGCTGGCGGTATAGATCGCCAGCATGGACTGACCGGAACGAAGCAACTTCTCCAGAATACGACGGCGCTCATTAGGATCTCCTTTTGGATCTGGAACCGTTTGGATCCTGCGAACAAAATCGGGAAGATCGTCCCATTATGATGATGCTATCGCCCAGTTCGTACGTGGTTCAGTCAAAGGGCTGTGAAATCCGCCCCGAGTGAGTGAGCTGCACCTCTTGCGCCGCAAGCACGCCCGGCGCTTTCCCTTCGCCAGCGAAAAGCTCACTATTAAGCAGAACCCAATTCCCGACCGAGGTTGCCGATGAGCCAGGATGATCCACGCCGCCACTCAAGCCCCATTGTTGATGGCATCAAGAAAGCCCCGGCGCGCGCCATGCTACGGGCGGTCGGTTTCTCCGACGCGGACTTTCAGAAGCCCCAGATCGGGATTGCGTCGACCTGGAGCATGGTCACGCCCTGCAACATGCACATCAACGGTTTGGCGGACGAAGCCGCGCTCGGGGTCGATTTAAATGGCGGCAAAGCCGTCATCTTCAATACGATCACCATCTCCGACGGGATTGCCAACGGTACCGAAGCCATGAAG
>CAYXVO010000544.1:0-2171 GCA_964467875.1 uncultured Pseudomonadales bacterium
GATGGGATTGCCCATCACCGCGTAGCGATCCATTTCCAGCACCATGAGCCTTAACCTGCCGCGGACGCGAGCCAGTCGCGAGGCTGAAGAAAGTAACTGGTCAAACGCTCTTCGGGACTCCCCGGTGCCACCTGGCGCGCGTAGTCCCAACGCACCAGAGGCGGCAGCGACATGAGAATGGATTCCGTGCGCCCGCCCGACTGCAGCCCAAACAGGGTGCCCCGGTCCCACACCAGGTTGAACTCCACGTAACGGCCCCGGCGATAGAGCTGGAAGTCGCGTTCCCGCTCACCATAGGCCAGCGCCTTGCGACGCTCGACAATGGGTAGGTAGGCGGGCAGGTAGCTATCGCCGATCGCGCGCAAAAATTCAAGGCAGCGCTCAAACGGCCAGCTATTGAGATCGTCGAAGAACAGTCCGCCCACCCCTCGTGGCTCGTGCCGATGCTTCAGATAGAAATAGTCATCGCACCAGGCTTTGTACTTGGGGTAGATCTCGGCTCCGAAGGGTGCGCAAGCCTGCCGCGCGGTTTCGTGCCAGTGGATGCAGTCTTCGTCAAAGCCATAGTAGGGGGTCAGGTCATAGCCGCCGCCAAACCACCAGACCGGCGCCTCGCCTGGCTTTTCCGCAACGAAAAAGCGCACATTGGCGTGGGAGGTGGGCACATAGGGGTTATGGGGATGGATCACCAGGGAAACGCCTAGTGCCTGAAAGCTGCGGCCGGCCAGTTCCGGGCGCACGGCGGAGGCGGACGGCGGCAGGGCCGCGCCATGCACGTGGGAGAAATTCACACCCGCCTTTTCAAACACACCGCCCTCAACCAGAACCCGGGTACGTCCACCACCGCCTTCGTCCCGCTGCCACAGATCCTCCTGAAAGCGGGCTTGGCCATCCGCCTGTTCCAGGCCCTGGCAAATCCGGTCCTGCAAATCCAGCAGGTAAGCCTTTACCGCCGCAACATCCAACTGCTGATTCATAACGTCTCCTCAAGCTCGTATTAGGTCGCCGGTTAGGGCATCGCGAATCGTAGTCGGTTGGCTCAACCCACCCAGGGCGCCGGCCACCACCGCGTCCAGCTCCGTTCCAAAATACGCCCGCACATCCGCCTCGGTCAAAGCCGGGGGGGCGCCAGCTGGATTGGCCGACGTGGAAACAATGGGACCGCCGAACGCGCTACAGAGGCTCGCAATAAGCGGGTGAGCGCTGCAGCGCAGGGCAATGCTGGCATGCTCACCCTTAAGCCAGCGCGGCAGATTCAGGGGGTCTGGCAGCAGCCAGGTGTGAGGCCCCGGCCAGCTCGCCAGGATCCGCTCCCGCGCCGCGGCGGGCAGGGGATCGAGCCAGCGCTGGAAGTCCGCGATGTCGCCGCTGACCAGGATCAATCCCTTGTCCATCGGCCGGGACTTCAAGGCCAGCAGCCGTTCCACCGCCGCCTGATTGGCCGGGTCGCAGCCCAGACCCCAGACCGCCTCGGTAGGGTAGGCAATAACACCACCCTGGCGCAGGCTCTGCGCGGCGGACTGGCAGCGCGTTTCAATCGAATCGTTCCGCTCGGGCACAGGTCATTCCCGCTGTAAAAAGGGGCACGTTACCCTAGCCCCCCGGCGTGATCAAGCAACGATTACGCCGGTCCAGACGCCGTTAACAACGCTGATAGCCGCCCGCCGTCCGGGTAACCCGTCCGTTAATCTCCAGGCTCATCAATTCGGCACTGACCACCTGGGGTGGCAAGCCCGTGCGCATGACCAGCAGATCGCTACTGACCGGATCATAACCAAGTGCCTGCAGCAATTGCCGACCCGTGTCCGTTTCCGGAATCGCTTCATGATGTTCGACAAACGCCGGTGCTGGCGATGAATCCTGTGATGCCTGCTCGCCGGCAGGAAATAGATCCAGGACCGGCGCCGACGTCTCGGGCAGCGGCTGAGCCTGATGATAGGCCAGCAACGCCGGTAACTCCTCGGCGATGTCCGCCACGGTTTCCACCAGCTTGGCGCCTTGCTTGATCAGGTGATGACAGCCGCGCGCCTGCGGGTTATGAATGGAGCCCGGTATCGCATAGACCTCACGGCCCTGTTCCAGTGCCAGCCGCGCCGTGATCAGCGAACCGCTGCGCAGGCTCGCCTCCACCACCAGCGTGCCCATGGATAATCCACTGATGATGCGGTTGC
>CAYXVO010000545.1:0-2164 GCA_964467875.1 uncultured Pseudomonadales bacterium
ATCTGCCGCTTTGAACTGGTCGCCAAGATCTTCAAACAGATCGGAAACGCTGTCGCTGATTGCGTCTTCAAAGATGGAGTCAAAGGAACCAGCCTTGACCAGACCGAAGTCGCCCTTCAAACCAATGAATGCCTGGTCACCAGTGTTCAGTCCGTCGTCATTGGAGCCCTTGTTTTCGGAGGCATCAAATTCAAACTCGGCCTTGGCGAATGCCGTCAGACCTGGACGGATCTCGTGCTCATGGGAAAAGCCAATCGTCGAGCCGGTATCACCCATGTCGAAAGAAGAGGCGCCTTCGGTATCCACCTGCTTCAGAATCAGCTGAACGTTACCGTAAACTTTCGGGAGCTTTAACTCCTGCGCGCCTGCACTGGCAGAAGCAAGGGTGGCCAGGGCGACTGCTGATGCGATCAGAGTTTTTTTCATTTCGTCTTCCTTTTGTGTGTTAGTCAACTTCGTACGAAGTACTTCTTGGTTTCAGTTTTTTTGTAGTAACTACACGTTTTCACTGTGATGAACTCATTTTTCGCAAAATATATGTCATTTTCATGACAAACCAACTTATTTTGCGCCGACAGGTCAAACAGCTTCCTCAACATGGATCTCAAGGAGGCTCTCCGAGCCGTCTTTCCGATCAGTCTTCCCTGGATACTTCGGTCATTGACTGGCTCACGCTCTACCCGTAAGCCTCTGTTCTTCCATCCCGGGAAAACCAAAAACAACAAGTTAGCCCTCAATCCTCCAAACAGAATTAAATATCATGTCTAGTACAAGATGCCGTCCGGTGCAATTTCACGGGCAAACTTTTTCAAAAATTTTGTTGGAGCTCGCATTTTTAGCCTAAATCACGTCTGAGCCCACATTGCTTGGCACATCCAGCACAAAGGTCACCGGGCCATCATTCACCAGGCTCACCTGCATGTCCGCGCCAAAGCGACCGGCCTCTACCACTGGATGGGATTCCCGCGCGCGGGCTAAAAAGAGGTCATAGAGCTGGCGTCCCAGTTGCGGCTCGGCCGCCCGTGAAAAGCCAGGGCGAAGTCCCTTCTGGGTATCCGCGGCCAGCGTAAATTGCGAGACCACCAACAAGCCACCACGCACATCGCGCAGGCTCAGGTTCATCTTGCCATCGGGATCGGGGAAAATTCGGTAGGACAACACCTTGTCCAGCAGGCGCTGGGCGGTGGCGGCATCATCGCCGCGCTCAACGCCGAGCAGCAGCAATATGCCTTGGTCGATGGCGCCAACCAGGTCACCGTCGACTACGACGGAGGCGCGCGCCACCCGCTGAATGAGCCCTCTCATGCGATACGATCCATCACTTACTTACGCAGGAACCACTCTGGAACGAGACATCTCCTTCCGTTCCGGAGTGCGGACTATATCGCAGGGGTTTCGGGAAAAAAAGCCATTGCTGTGATTTCGGAGCCCGGATTTATGCGTATCCGGCCATTTTCTGGCCTACACAACTATCCAAGCGCAGCTCCATGCCGCACGGCGGCGCTGTTATTCCGATAAAAACTCCGGCCCATAGCGCTCGCTCATCTGCCGGGTGGCCCGCACCAGCGCATCGACAATGGCCGGCTCCGAAGCGGAATGACCAGCATCACGGATGATCTGCAACTCGGACCCTGGCCAGGCCGCGTTGAGCGCAAACGCATTGTCGATGGGGCAAACCATGTCATAGCGGCCATGCACGATAATGCCGGGGATACCGCTCAGGCGGTGGGCATCGCGCAGGATCTGGTTCGGCGCCAGAAAGGCCTGGTTCATGAAGAAGTGACACTCGATGCGCGCCAGGGAGATGGCCACATGGGGATGGCCGAAATGCTCCACCACGGCTTGGTTGGGATGCAGCGTGGCACAGCGGCCTTCCCAGATGGACCAGGCCTTGGCGGCCTGAATCCGCTCCAGCTCATTATCACTGGTCAGGCGTTTGTAATAGGCGGCCGTGAAATTGTTTCGTTCAGCCTCGGGAATCAGCGCCTCAAAGCTTTCCCAGTAGTCGGGAAACACGCGTGCCGCGCCCCCCGGTTGATAAAACCACTCCAGATCCTCCGGCCGACACAGGAATATACCCCGCAACACAAGCCCCAACACCCGTTCCGGATAGGTTTGGGCATATACCAGACTCAGCGTTGAGCCCCAGGAGCCACCAAATAGC
>CAYXVO010000546.1:0-2152 GCA_964467875.1 uncultured Pseudomonadales bacterium
CATCAACTGGTTATTAAAGCTACAACATCCCCGCCCGCTTGACCTGAAGATAGCGATTGATGACCTGCGACTGCAGCTCTCCCGGGCCGCAATCCAGCACCATGACGGACTCCGCCTGCAGGCGTTCCTGCATTTTACGGCGCTGCTCCAGATAGGTGACGGTGCCGCAGTAACGCAGTGCCTCGTCGAATTCCTCGACGGGCGCCTGAAGCACTTGGTCCAGCGCCCGCTCGCGCAGATTAGCGACCAGCACCAGATGACGCCGGCGCAGCAACTGGATACCCAACAGCACGTCCTCGCAGTCCTCGTCGCGCAGGTCGGTGACCAGCACGATCAGCGCACGTTTGCGCTGCCGGCTCATCAACTCACGGGCGGCTTCCAGATAGTCGGACGCAAAAGCTCCAGCATGCAGGTCGTAAAAGCCATTCAGCAGCCGGTGCAAATTGGCAGCGCCTTTGACTGCGGGCACCCAGCGGGTTTCCCGCCCGAAACTCATCATCCCAACCCCATCTCCCTGGCGCAGGGCTACATATGCAAGCATCAGGCAGGCGTTGAGGGCCTGATCGAAGTGGCTCAGGTCGCCATCGCGGGCACGCAGGCGCCGCCCGCTGTCGAGCATCAGCACCAACTGCTGGTCACGGTCGGTCTGGTATTCGCGGGAAATCAACTGCAAACGGCGTGAGGTCGCCTTCCAGTCAACCTGACGCAGGACATCGCCGGTCTGGTACTCGCGCAGCTGATGAAATTCAGTGCCCGTACCCCGCTGGGGGCCACGGCGGATGCCCGCCTGGGTGTTGGACGGATCAGCCGCAAGCAGGTCATAGCTTGCCAGGGCGGCAAAGTTCGGATAAATGCGCGTTTCCGTCACAACGGGCTCGAAGAATTGCAGATCCCAAAGCCCGAAATTAGAGCCAAACCGCAGCTCAAGTCCTGGAAACACGGCCAGCCCCCGCGTCAGGGGCCGTAACCGGTAACGAACCTCGGTCGTCTTCCCAGGTTGCAGCTCTACGCGCAGTGGCAAGCCCTCGGCCTCGCAGGCTGCGGGGCAATGATCAAACACCTCAAGTGTTATGGCCCGCGTCAGCCGGTGCTGGACCCGCAGGCGTGCCTGGTGCCATTGCCCTAGCGCCAGACTGCCCGGTAACAGGCGCTCCAGGCTGATCGGTAGCGGGCGTCGTGCCTGCGCCAGATCCAGCAAGGCCAGCCCCAGCAACAGCGCGAGTAGACTGCCACCCAATGTCGAAAGACGTCCGTCGAACTCGGGCCAGACGACCTCGAGGATGGCGACCGTGCAGGCGGTAAGCACCAAGTACAACATCAGGAGCAGAAACCGCCGGGCCGGGCGCACGCGATACAGTTTCATTGGCGCGGAGCATCCACCTGATCGAGCAGATCCGCCAGCAGGCGGTCCGCGCCCACGCCTTCGATCTCCATGTCCGGGCTCAGCAACAGGCGATGGCGCAACACCGGTGGCGCTACCTGCTTGATATCATCCGGGGTCACATAGCCCCGCCCCATCATCAACGCCCGTGCCTGGCCCGCCTGCACCAGTCCCAGGCTGGCCCGGGGGCCGGCGCCGCGGGCGATGCCACGCCAGTCACGGGTGGCCCGTACCAGGCGCACGGCGTAATCAATCACCTGCTGATCCAGGGTGATTTGGCGGACCTGCTGCTGGAAGGCAATCAGCTCCGAAGGGCTGATCTGGCCGGTCAGCGCCGCCAGGTAATCCTGCGGCCCACTGCCACTGGCCGTTACCCGGCGAACCAGATCGATCTCGTGGACCAGCTGCGGATAGTCGATGAAGATCTTGAGCATGAAGCGATCCAGCTCCGCCTCCGGCAATGGGTAGGTGCCGTCCTGCTCAATGGGGTTCTGGGTCGCCAGCACCATGAAGGGCGCATCCACGGGATAGGACGAGCCTTCGATGGTCACTTGCCGCTCCTGCATCACCTCCAGCAGCGCCGCCTGGGTTTTCGCCGGGGCGCGGTTGATCTCATCGGCCAGCAATAGATTGGTGAAAATTGGCCCCTTGCGGACCTCAAACGCGCGCTCCTGCATGTTAAACAGCGTATGCCCGGTGACATCACTGGGCATCAGGTCCGGGGTGAACTGGATCCGCGCAAAGCGCCCACCAAAGGTCCTCGCCAGTGCC
>CAYXVO010000547.1:0-2141 GCA_964467875.1 uncultured Pseudomonadales bacterium
GGGCAACTGCTGTTCACCGACAAGAAGACCGAGGGTGTGCGCTATACTGCGCCCGCCAGCGGCGTAGTATCAGCCATCAACCGGGGTGAACGCCGTATCTTTCAATCGATCGTGGTCGATGTTGAAGGTGATGAGTATGAAACCTTCGCCAGCTATCCTGAGGCTCAGTTCTCACAGTTGAGCCGCCAGCAGGTGGTTGACAACCTGGTAGCCTCTGGCCTCTGGACCGCATTTCGGACGCGCCCGTTTAGCCGGGTACCCGCGGTTGATAGCGAGCCACATTCCATCTTCGTTACAGCCATTGATACCAACCCGTTGTCGGCAGATCCCGCGGTGATCATTCGCGAAGCTGCCGCGGACTTCAAACTGGGTGTCGACCTGCTTGGTCACCTGACGTCTGGCAAGGTGTTTGTCTGCACCGCACCGGGCGTTGCTCTCGACCTCCCTGCCGCCGGCAAGGTTCAGCGTGAAGAATTCGCCGGTCCGCACCCTGCGGGGCTGGTTGGTACGCATATCCATTACCTGGACCCCGTCAGTGCCACTAAAACCGTGTGGTCGATTGGCTATCAGGATGTTATTGCTGTCGCGCGCCTGTTCCGTACCGGACAGTTGGACGTGACCCGAGTGGTTGCGCTGGCCGGACCGCAAGTGAAGAAGCCCCGGCTTCTGCGCACGCGTCTCGGTGCAAACCTGGAAGAGTTGTGTGCAGGCGAAATGCTGGACGGCAACAACCGCGTGATTTCCGGCTCCGTTTTTGGCGGTCGTTCCACGCGAGGCCCGGTTGCCTATCTGGGGCGTTTCAGTAATCAGGTCAGTGTCCTGCTTGAAGGTAATCAACGGGATTTCCTGGGATGGCTGTCGCCGGGTCCCAATATGTTCTCGGTCCTGAATATCTATCTGTCGAAGCTGACTCCGAAAAAACTCTTCAAATTCACCACCACGACCAATGGTAGTGAGCGCGCCATGGTTCCGATCGGCAGCTACGAAGGCGTCATGCCTTTGGACGTATTGCCGACCCAGTTACTGCGTTCTCTGATCGTGGGCGACACCGAAACCGCGCAGAAACTTGGTTGCCTGGAGTTGGATGAAGAGGATCTTGCACTCTGTACCTTCGTGTGCCCCGGGAAGTACGAGTACGGGCCCATTCTTCGCAGCAATCTAACCCGAATCGAGCAGGAGGGTTAATCGAATGAGAAAGTTTCTCGACAGTATCGAACACCATTTCGAAAAGGGTGGTAAACACGAGAAATGGTATGCGCTCTACGAGGCGGTCGATACCATGTTCTACACCCCGGGCAAAGTAACCTCCGGCACCGCGCATGTGCGCGACGGGATCGATCTCAAGCGGATCATGATCACCGTATGGCTTTGTGCTTTTCCCGCGATGTTCTTCGGCATGTACAACGTGGGCCTGCAGGCCAACTCCTACCTGGCCGCCAATGGTCTGGCCATGAGCGGAGATGACTGGCGTCATGCGATTATCATGGCGCTGGCTGGAAATAACCCGGCCAGTCTCTGGGACAACTTTGTCTATGGCGCGTCTTATTTCCTGCCCATCTACTTCGTCACGTTCGTGGTGGGTGGTTTCTGGGAAGTCGTGTTTGCCACGGT
Source organism: uncultured Pseudomonadales bacterium (assembly GCA_964467875.1). Classification (GTDB taxonomy): domain Bacteria; phylum Pseudomonadota; class Gammaproteobacteria; order Pseudomonadales; family Oleiphilaceae; genus JAEZAA01. Next base: position 1,612 of record CAYXVO010000547.1, read on the forward strand.
GCGCAAGCACGAAGTAAACGAAGGCTTCTTTGTTACCTCAATTCTGTTTGCCCTGATCCTGCCGCCGACAATTCCGCTGTGGCAGGTGGCTTTGGGTATCAGTTTCGGTGTGGTGATCGGCAAGGAAGTGTTTGGCGGTACCGGCAAGAACTTCCTCAACCCGGCGTTAACCGGTCGTGCCTTTCTGTTCTTTGCCTATCCCGCGGAGATTTCCGGCGATACGGTGTGGACAGCAATCGATGGTTTTAGTGGTGCAACGGCACTGAGCATTGCCGCACAGGACGGTATGGCAGCAGTCCAGGGCCAGCTGACCTGGCTGCAGGCATTCTTCGGCTTCCAGCAAGGTTCCGTCGGCGAAACGTCCACGCTCGCCATTTTGATCGGCGGTGCCGTGCTGTTGCTTACTCGAATTGCCTCCTGGCGGATCGTGGCGGGTGTGATGATCGGGATGATTGCAACGGCGCTCATGTTCAATGGCATCGGCTCCGAGACCAATCCCATGTTCCAGATGACGCCCCAGTGGCACTTCG
>CAYXVO010000548.1:0-2133 GCA_964467875.1 uncultured Pseudomonadales bacterium
GCAGCGGTCGTGACCGAGGGAAATGAAATCAAGATTACGGTAAAGCTGGACAGAATGCCGAAAGTGGAGGTCACGGCCGAATTTGAAGTCGTCACCGAGGATGCGCCGGCGAATGTTCTTTCCACGGCAAGTTCCGATGATTTTGTTATCACGCCAAGTCTGCCCTATCAGGTCGTATTTGATCCCGCTGCCCCGAACCCAGACACCCAGACCATTACCATCGCGGCGACCCGGAACAATGATCGCGACTCCATCCAGGACGAATTCCTGTCCCTACGCTGGAAGCGAACAGAAACCTCCCGCGCAAGCGGTGATCTGCTAAAGGTCTTTATCAACCAATGGACTGAACCACGCACGGTCGATCTTGGCGCTAATGCCGAGGTGAAGGAAATGCTGACGGATGAGGCGTCGCAGTTGTATGTGGCTTATTCCCGCCAGCATCCGGATCCGGACAAGCCCGATCTTGTCGTTAGTCAGGTGGACATTTACGACCGCTTTGGCAGTACCACGCCGCGGACCATTCCCTTTGGCAGTCGTGGCAACAGTGCCTTCAGTCATGTAATTACCGACATCGCACTGCTTGAGAACGAACGGAGTGGCAGCAATGAGTTCCAGTATCTTTATATGACGGGAAGCACCACGGGCAATACGGGCGGCCAAAGTGCCGGCGGCACCGATGTGCTGGTCGAAATGTGGCGTAAGGACAACCGGGACCTGGAGTTCGACTTCGTGTGGAGTGCACAGTTCGGCACGCCCTATGATGATATTCCGCATGCGCTGTATGTCCACAGCGGGGGGAGCCTTATCTCGGTGGTGGGGGAAACCCAGGGTAATCTGAGTGGAGGCCCAAGCGTGGGGCCCTCCGACGCCTTACTGGTGATCTTTGATGGCGAAGGTAAACGGTTGGTCGAGCGTATCTTTGGATCCAGCGGGCGCGACGTTTTCCTGGATGCGACAGGAAGTGGCGGTCGGCAGGTGATTGCAACCGGTTATAGCGACGGCGAGTTCGAGGAAGTGATCTTGGGCGGTAAGGATGCGATTGTCGGATCCTATAGTGACGACGGTCAGTTGCGCCGCTTGAACCAGTTCGGCAACTTCCTCGACAACGTCTCCAGTACCATGGCGATGGTGGCCACCGATATCGTTCTGGCCGGATATACCCAGGGGGCGATGACCCTTGCACTGGGCGCGGGCGGCGAAGATGCCTGGGTCGCTTACATGGGAAATCCCTCGGCGGTCGATAGTCTCTATCAGTTTGGAACGACGGGTGATGATCGTGTGCTGGACATTGTCGCGGATCAGGCAGGAAATATTTTCTTCACGGGCTACGTGGGTGCCGAGCTAGATGCCGAGCATCCTCATCAGGGTGGCCGTGATGCCATGCTCGGTCGCTTGGCATGGGAGCTTCCTCCGCTTAAGCCAGGGGAGAAGGAAACCCCGAATCGGAGGAAGGCACTTGCTAAAGTGTGGCTCACCAATCTGCTTGAAAATGGTCCCAATGACGAACAGGGTGCCGAGCTCGTGGTGACCTCCAGTGAAAAGCTGATTTTGCTGAAAGAGATTCACGAGGAGGGCAATACCAAGATCGATATCCGTCCTTATAACAAGGCGGGTGAATCTCTGGTGTATGAGCCGTAAACCGAAGGGGGCACGTTGTTTTTGTCTTAAAGTAATTTCTTCGCCTTCAGGCAACCTCTTTGCCTTAAGGCAACCTCTTCGCCTTAAGGCAACATCAACAGTAGTGATTGCCTGCAACACCGGAGCACAACTCCGGTGTTTTTCGTTGAGGGCTAGCTCCAGTTGTCGATGCGTTGTTCTGGTAGCAGCGCCTTGATCAGGTCTCGCTGGGTCAGGATGCCCCGCACCTGCTCGGCGTCGGTGATGACCACCGCGTCCAGCGCCTGCTCCAGCATCAGGTAGGCGAGGGTGGTGACTGGGGTATCCGGCGACGCTGCCGTGAACGCGCTCCCACCAGCTACGTTGCTCGGGCCCGTCAGGCTGCCCAGGCTTGCGGGCACGGTTTGCTCATCGGGATAGGCCAGTAGGTTACGTTCCGCGAGAAGGCCGGTGACTTGCTGGCTGTCATCAACCAGAACCAGATGATGAATGCCGTGGGCCTGCAGAGCCTTGCGT
>CAYXVO010000549.1:0-1226 GCA_964467875.1 uncultured Pseudomonadales bacterium
TTCACGATCGGGGAGGTCAGTGATCTCTGCGGCGTGAAGGCTCACGTGTTGCGCTATTGGGAGCAGGAGTTCAGTGAACTTGCACCCGTCAAGCGGCGGGGAAACCGCCGCTATTATCAGCGTCAGGATGTACTGACGATTCGTCAGATCCGGAGTCTGCTCTATGACCAGGGATACACCATCGGCGGCGCCAAGCAGCAGATGGCCCATGGTGAAACCAAGGACGATGCCAGCCAGTACAAGCAACTGATTCGCCAGATGATTGTGGAGCTGGAAGAAGTGTTGACGGTGCTTGGGCGCTAGCTGCGGCCTGAGCTGTCTGTTGCCCGCCGTCTGATCGTTGATCCCCGTAAACCCTCGTCATGGCGTGTGCGCGGGGTATTGAAGCAGAGGCAGTATGCACACAGGGACGTTGGAAACCCGCATTGCGGTCGAAACGCCGGAAGGTGTCGAACTGCTGCTTACCCCCGCCGGTCCTGGCGCCCGATTTCTCGCTTTTCTGATTGATGCCCTGATCCGTTTCTTCATTCTTGCCTCCCTGGGTATGTTGTTTGCCTTTTTTGAATTGCTGGGTCAGGGTTTGTATTTCCTCGCCATTTTTCTGCTCGAATGGTTCTACCCGGTGCTGTTTGAGGTCTATCGGCACGGGGCAACGCCCGGCAAGCGGGCACTCCAGCTACGGGTTCTGCACGACAACGGCACACCAGTGACGTTTGCTGGCTCCATGGTCCGAAACCTGTTGCGGGTGGTCGACTTTCTGCCGCTTTTCTATGTGGCTGGCGTGATCAGCATGCTCATGAACCAGCGCTTCAAGCGATTGGGCGATCTCGCGGCCGGCACCCTGGTGGTGTATGAATTTCCCAAGCCCGCACGCCCGGCGTTAACGGGTGAGCAGGCGCTGCCGGCGCCGGTTCCGCTGGCGCTGGAGGAGCAGCGGGCGGTCATCGCCTTCGCCGAACGTTCGTCGCGCCTCTCCCTTGGACGTCAGGTCGAGCTGGCCGATCAGTTAACGCCGTTGCTTCAGTGTCAGGGAGAGGCAGCGGTCGAGAAGCTGCACCAGATCGCCAATGGTCTGACGGGCAGGCATGGCCTGTCCAGCAGGAGCGGTCCGGAATCACCATGAAGCAGGATCGATTTGAAGCGCGCCATGGCGACGACTGGCAACGCCTGGAGCAGTTGCTGGATCAACTCGAGATGCGCCGCGGTCAGCCCGATCCCGCGCTGGT
>CAYXVO010000549.1:1236-2126 GCA_964467875.1 uncultured Pseudomonadales bacterium
TCCCCAGCTTTACCGGCAGGTCTGTCATTACCTGGCCCTGGCGCAGGAGCGGCACTACAGCGCCTATCTGATCGAGCATCTCAATGACCTAGCGTTACGAGGGCACCATCAGCTGTACCGTTTCCGCAGTAACTGGCGTCTGGGGCTGATCCGGTTTCTGGTGGCGGACTTTCCCCGCGCGGTACGTGAGGAGAGGCGCTTGAGCCTGCTGGCGGCGGCCCTGTTGTTCGGCCCGGCCCTGGCGATATTTGGTCTCACCCTGTTGGAGCCTCATCTGGTGTTCAGCCTGCTCGATCCGGTCCAGGTGACCCAGATGGAGGAGATGTACAATCCCGACCAGAGACATCTGGGGCGGGACCGGGCCTCCGACACGGATTTCATGATGTTTGGCTACTACATCTATAACAACATCAGTGTGGCCTTTCGCTGCTTCGCCGGGGGGCTGGTGTTCATGGTCGGCGCGCTGGCCGCCATTTTGTTCAACGGCCTGATGCTGGGTGCGGTGGCGGCTCATCTGACGAACCAGGGCTTTACCGATACCTTCTTTCCCTTTGTGATCGGCCATGGCGCTTTTGAACTGACGGCTATTGCCATCGCCGGCGGGGCAGGCTTGAAGCTCGGCTACAGCCTTCTGGTGCCGGGGCGTTTGAGCCGTCTGGACTCACTCAAGCAGGCGGCGGGCGGCGCGGTTCGGATCATGTACGGCGTGATTTTGATGCTGGTGATTGCGGCCTTTATCGAAGCCTTCTGGTCATCCAGCAGCAATCTGGCCGTGTCGGTGAAGTATGGGGTCGGCGGCCTGTTGTGGCTGCTGGTGCTTGGGTACCTGCTGGCTGCGGGCCGAAGGGGCAGGGCTGACGCGTGAAACGGGATGATCTGGTCTTCATTGC
>CAYXVO010000550.1:0-2120 GCA_964467875.1 uncultured Pseudomonadales bacterium
TCAACCAGGGGCCCTATAGCTTTGAGATACCTTTTGCGCTCACTGTCCTCGGTACAGAGGATGCCGAAGCGATTAGCGAGGGGCTCCAAAGCTTCGATATTGGTGCTGGCATAACCGCCCCTGACACCATTCCTCACGATGAGGCCCGACGACGGTTTCTGGATTTTATTCAGAACCTAGCCAAGATTGGCTGGAAACCGGTTCATTTCTATGATGACCCTCGGCTCGTTGGCGAAGACGCTTTTAAATACTATAAAGAAGACGATAGCTATGGCATCCCACCGGATTACAGGCCTACATTTGAGCAGTGGATGCAGATAAAGTCTGGACGCTGGCGGCTTTTTGCTGATGACGCGTTTTTGACCATGCGCTTTCACCGGGACCGAAAACGTGTGGATCCAAATCAGCCCGGAGCCTACTTGCTAGCCTTTTCGATCACCAGCAAAGAGCAGTATGCCAAAGCACACTTCGAGGGAGAGCAAGACCGCGCTAACTGGATGGATCTTTGGGAAGATAAAATCAAAGAGCTCAAGAAACAGCGCTACGCCAAAGAAGCCATGCTAAAAAAACGCGGGTTTACCATCGACACAGATTACGAGGAGCCGAAAATTCATCCGGACGATCCTGTGGAGCCCTAGTCTGTCGGAACGTGTGTTCGGACTAAGCGAGCAATTCAGGAGGGCACCAGGGGAGGGCAGCTTAGAGCGAGTTCTTATATGCCGGAGAGCGATTCTCCGGCGTGCTTGTATTAGGCGCGGTGTTCGCAGAGGGTGAGATAGGCTTTTATGGTGTCCACTAGCCCCATTTGTAGAGCTTCGACGGTGAGTGCATGACCGATAGACACTTCCTGCAGACCGGGTAATGTGCGGAATAGGGTCATATTATCTAGGTTGAGATCGTGTCCGGCGTTGATACCCAGTCCTAACTCCATGGCCAGCTGGGCGGCCTCCACATATTGTTGATAGACCTCATCAAGATTTGCGGCGCACAGACTGTAGGCTTCGGCGAACGGGCCCGTATAAAGCTCGATACGATCCGCTCCTAATTGCTGCGCTAGGCGTATCTGCTCTAAATCCGGATCCATAAAGAGACTCACCCGCACCCCCCACTCCTGGAGTTGATGGATAATCGGCTGCAGGCGTCCGCCGTCCGCACGTAAATCAAAGCCGTGGTCGGAAGTCAGTTGCTGCTGAGTATCCGGTACCAGAGTGCACTGGTGCGGTCGGTTGCTTTCTGCCAGTGCCAACAGCCCTGGATAGCTGCCAAGCGGCGGGGCAAACGGGTTGCCCTCTATATTGAACTCTGCCTTGGGAAACTCCCGAATCAGAGTCGACATGGGCGCTATATCGCTGGCGCGAATATGGCGTTGATCCGGTCGTGGGTGCACCGTCAGGCCGTGGGCGCCTGCGGCCAGGCAGGTGCGGCCGTGGGCGAGCACGTCTGGGTAGTTGCCGGCGCGAGAATTGCGGATGAGCGCAATTTTGTTCAGGTTTACAGACAGGGCGATGGTCATGGCGCGGCTCGACAATCAGTTGGCAGTGGGCGCGTCGGCACCCGGCGCTGATGAAGGCTCGCTTGTCTCGTCTTTACTCTGACTGTCTGGGTGGTAGCGGTAGGCGCGCTCAATCACTATTGGAGTGTTGGGTGCGTTGGCGAAGACGCCCGAATGATCCCCCTGAGGCTGCTCCGCCATGGTCTCGATCACCTCCAGGCCTTCAACCAATTGACCAAATACGGCATAGCCTGGCTGGCTGGGGCGGCCATCCAGTTGTGAGTTATCTCTCAAGTTAATAAAAAACTGTGAGGTAGCACTGTTGGGATCTCCCGTGCGAGCCATGGACAAGGTGCCGCGCAGGTTCTGCAGGCCGTTCTGCGACTCATTGGCGATTGGCGCTTGTGTGCTTTTTTGTTGATATTCTTGGTCGAAACCGCCTCCCTGGACCACAAACCCCGGCACTATGCGATGAAAGATCACGCCGTTATAAAAGCCGCTGTCCACGTAATGCAGAACATTCTCCACGCTGATCGGTGCTTCCTCGGGTGCTAGTGCGATTTTTAGATCGCCCAGGGTCGTCTGAAAAACCTCCTGGGGAGTGGGATCTGGTTCAGCAGGGGCGGTT
>CAYXVO010000551.1:0-2109 GCA_964467875.1 uncultured Pseudomonadales bacterium
TTTACCCCACCGGATTTTGAATCCGGCGTGTCTACCAATTTCACCACGCTGCCATTGGCTGCGCATTATAGCGTCTCGGTTGGGGCCGTCAACGATTCTTTGTTGCCAGCGATTTCTAGCGAGGGTTGTCGCTCTCGTGATCCTTAGCTGGCGTGATCCTTAACTGGCCAGGCCCGATCAATTCCGTTAAGCTAATCGGCCCTCGTCAATATTGCTCGTTTTGCATCCATGCAAGTTTCTGACTTCGATTTCGATTTGCCAGATGAGTTGATTGCCCGTTACCCGGCACCGGAACGCACGGGCAGTCGCCTGCTGTGTCTCGATCCTCCGACAGGCGCGATGACGCATCGACATTTTCAGGACATCCTGGATCTTCTGCATCCCCACGATTTGCTGGTGTTTAACGACACGCGGGTCATACCTGCGCGGTTGTTCGGCAAGAAGGAAACGGGTGGGCATATCGAAATTCTGGTCGAGCGGATTGAGACCGAACGCGTTGCCCTGGCGCATGTCCGTGCCAGCAAGGCACCGAAACCAGGATCACGCATCGTGCTCGATGATGGCACCTTGCTGGAAATGGTGGAGCGTCAGGGAGACCTGTTTCGCCTGAAATTCCCGCAGGGACAAACGGTGCTTTCGGTTCTGAATGCCCAAGGCCACATGCCCTTACCGCCGTATATTGATCGTCCGGATCAAACCACGGACCGGGAGCGCTACCAGACGGTCTATGCACGCCGGGAGGGGGCGGTTGCAGCACCTACTGCCGGGCTGCATTTCGACCAGTCCTTAATGGCGGCGCTCGATGAAAAAGGTGTGGGTAAGGCATTTGTGACCCTGCATGTGGGTGCCGGAACCTTTCAGCCCGTTCGGGTTGAAGAAATTAGCGAGCATCAGATGCATTCCGAGTGGGTCGAGGTTAGCGAGTCAGTTTGTGCGCAGATTCGCCAAGCCCGTGACCGCGGTGGCCGTGTGATTGCCGTCGGGACGACCAGTGTCCGGGCATTGGAATCTGCCAGCCGATCGGGGACGCTGGAACCCACGTTGGGAGACACCGACATCTTTATCTATCCGGGCTACCAGTTCCGGAGCGTGGATGCCCTGATCACCAATTTTCACCTGCCGCGTTCCACCTTGCTGATGCTGGTATCTGCTTTTGCAGGACGCGAACGGACTCTGCAAGCGTATGCCGAGGCGGTACGCCAGCAATATCGGTTTTTTAGCTATGGCGATGCCATGTTTATTGAGCGCGCCGCAGCCGCTTCCTGACCAGCCCGCCACATATCTGCATCGTTGTTATCATTCTGTCTGAACCTGTTTTAACATGCCTGGCTCCTAGGGCCGGGCGCGACCCGTTCTTTACCTGTACTGCTTGTTTCTCGGAGAGTAGACGTGACTGACTCCTGCTTTATGCGCTTTGAATTGATGCGCACCGACGGTCAGGCCCGCCGGGCGCGCCTGACATTTCCCCGGGGTGTCGTGGAAACACCCGCCTTCATGCCAGTCGGAACCTATGGCACGGTGAAAGGCATGCTGCCGAGGGATATCGAGGCAATTGGCGCCCACATCATTCTCGGCAACACCTTTCATTTAATGTTGCGGCCTGGCACCAGCGTGGTGGCGGAGCATGGCGACCTCCATGATTTCATCGGCTGGTCTAAACCGATCCTGACAGATTCGGGTGGTTTCCAGGTGTTCAGTTTGGGCGAACTGCGCAAGATCACCGAGCAGGGGGTGAAGTTCCGTTCACCTGTGGACGGAGCCTTAGTTGAATTGACCCCCGAGCGTTCAATGGAAGTTCAGCGAGCGCTGGGCTCCGACATCGTGATGATCTTTGATGAGTGCACGCCTTATCCCGCGACACCGGATGAAGCGCGCAAGTCCATGCAGTTGTCCCTGCGTTGGGCGCGGCGCAGCAAGCAGGCCCACGGCGATAACCCGTCGGCCCTGTTCGGGATTGTCCAGGGTGGGATGTATCCGGAGTTGCGCGAGGAATCCCTCGCCGGGCTTAAAGAGATCGGTTTCGATGGTTATGCGATCGGCGGCTTGTCGGTGGGTGAGCCGAAAGACGAAATGATGCAGGTGCTCGATAACCTGACACCATCCCTGCCA
>CAYXVO010000552.1:0-2105 GCA_964467875.1 uncultured Pseudomonadales bacterium
GGTGTACGAGTTCTTCTTCAAGGCGGTGGATGCCCTGCCCGATTATCGCTTCATCCTGGGCGGCAACGGCTGGCAGGACAACGCACCCCAGCGGGACAACCTGAAGTACCTTGGCCACGTTTACACCCGTGACCATAATGCCTTTAATTGCAGTGCCAATGCCGTGCTCAACATCAACCGCGACAGCATGGCCCGCTTCGGTTTCTCGCCCCCCACCCGAGTGTTCGAAGCCGTCGGCTGCGGCGCCTGTTTGATCATGGATCATTGGGAGGGCGTGGAAATGTTTTTGGAACCCGGCACCGAAGTGCTGGTGGCTCGTAACGGCGACGACGTGGTTGAACACCTGAAATCGCTGGACAAAAAGCGTGCGCGCCGCATCGGCAATGCCGCACGGCAACGTGTACTGCGGGAGCACACCTACCGCCATCGTGCCGAAGAGTTCGAGCGGCTGATCCAGCTTCCGTTCAGCCTGCATATGCCCGACTCAGCAACAGATCGTTTAAAAGCGCCTGGTTCAACAACAAGCTCTGCTTCAACAACAAGCTCTGTTTCAACAACAAATAGCGCAAAACCGAACCGCGCAAAGACGAACGCCCCCGCGCAAAGGATCGCCTGACAGGAGTCACGGACATGCAGAAGCAAATGAACATCGTCATCCTCGGATTATCCATCACATCCTCTTGGGGTAATGGCCACGCCACCACCTACCGGGCGCTGGTCAAGGCGCTCTCCGCCCGTGGTCACCGGGTCTTGTTCCTGGAACGGGACGTGCCCTGGTACGCAAGCAATCGCGATGCGCCCCACCTGCCCTATGGCAGTATCCGCCTCTATCGTGATCTGGAAGAGCTCAAGCTGTACATCGACGCCATTGCCAGCGCCGACCTGGTGATTATCGGATCCTACGTGCCGGAAGGAGTCGAGGTGGCGGAAATCGCCCTGACCGTCAACCGTAACTGTGTGGCCTTCTATGACATCGACACGCCGGTGACCATGGCCAAGCTGGCACGCAAGAATTATGAATACCTGCACCCGCGCCTGATCCCGCGCTTTGACCTCTACCTGTCGTTCACCGGTGGTCCAATCCTCAAGTGGATCGAAAACCACTACGGCGCCCAGCGCGCGCGACCGCTGTACTGCTCGGTCGATCCGGACCTGTACTACCCTGAACCGGAGGTAGCCAAGGCATACGACCTGGGCTACATCGGCACCTATTCCGACGACCGCCAGCCGACCGTCAACCAGTTACTGATCGAGCCCGCGCAACAGATGCCGGAACGGCGTTTCTCGGTGGCTGGGCCGCAATACCCGGTCAACATCACCTGGCCGGCCAACGTCACGCGGGTGGACCACATCGCGCCCGAGCACCATCGCCAGTTCTACAACAGCCAGCGCTTCACCCTCAACGTGACGCGCCGGGACATGATCAAGGCCGGCTATTCCCCCAGCGTACGCCTGTTCGAAGCCGCCGCCTGCGCCACGCCGATCATCTCCGACGACTGGAAGGGGCTCGATCAATTCTTCCGCCTCGGTGAAGAACTTCTGGTCGCACACACCGCCGAGGATGTGCAGGACTACCTCACCCTGCCCGAAGACAAACGCACCGCCATCGGCGCCGCCAGTCGCAAACGCGTACTGGGTGCCCATACGTCGACCCACCGCGCGGTGGAACTGGAGCAGTACTGGCAGGAGGCGCTGACACCATCACTTGCCGCCAATGCCTGACATTTCAATGCCGAAAATCCAGAGGAGATCGCCATCACACGCCCGAGCCAGCCACTTCACCCGGGAGGAGCTATGAACGATGCGTCCAGCACATCGGCGAACGAGGCCCGCGCGGCACCCCAAGGGTCCTCCGCGCGCGAAATCGAACGCCTGGCACCCTGGTTTCATAATCTGCACCTGCCCGACGGCAGCCAGACCGTGCCCAACCATGCCCTGGGCGACTTTCCCACGTTTAAGTGGCAGCAGATTGAACCCTACTTGCCGGCGAATCTTGAAGGCAAAGAGGTACTCGACATTGGCTGCAACGCCGGCTATTACAGCCTGGAGTTGGCCAAGCGCGGCGCCCAGGTGACGGCCATCGATATCGACCCCCATTACTTGCG
>CAYXVO010000553.1:0-2098 GCA_964467875.1 uncultured Pseudomonadales bacterium
CCTGACTCCAAGCTGGAGAAGGGGGATGGAACACGTATCAGAACCAGGACTGATTCAGGGAGTATCGCGCGACCAGGTCGACCCACTCACCATAATCCACTTGCTGGAACTCCGGCAAGACCCGCTCCAAAACGCCCCGTGCGGCCAGGTCTTCCTGCAGCACGTAAAGGGTAATGTTGCGCGGGCAGAGTGCTAGCCATTCCTGGTTGGACGGTGCGTCCAGTGTGGCCAGCACTCCATCTTCAGTAAAGAGCAGGGCGTCCCCGTCGGCAAGTTGTGCCAAGCATTGGGTGAGCGCGGTTGAAATGTTCGGACTTTTGTTAACTATGTTAAGTATCATATTGTTCTAAAAGGAAAGTATCTGATCATGATTGCGATAAAGTTGCTGCAATTCAGTCGTATTAAGTGGTTTGACCGGGAGTGTCAGCTCGTCCACGCTCAGGCCACGAGCGTTCAATGCGCTGGCTTCCACGTAGACATTGGTGATGCCGTACAGTGGGAATAGACCAAAGGCGTCCGTGTACCGTTTTTGCTGAATAAGCTCGGGAGCTTGAGCTGAGATCAGTTGGTACAGCGCATCGCCGCACAGAAGCAGGCTGACGTCTTGTTCGAATACGGCCGCGGCGAGTACCGCATCCAGCGCTTCGCGGGCAAGAGATGAACCGTACGGCGGTTTGGTGATGCGAAAGAGAAGACGTTTGGATGTGCAGGGTTGCATGCTCAGGCGCCAAAGGTGATATGCCGATCGCAGCTCACGGCCGCATCGATCAATTGTCCTAATCCGGACAGTTCGAATTCGGGCGGTAGATTGCTGGTCGGGCGTTGGTGGCGCCTGGCTTCGGATGCATCGAGTATCCCGCGGCGCAATGCCGCCGCCACACAGACGATCAGGTCGATCGAGTGGGTCTGTTTGAGTTCCCGCCAGGCAGCGCAGAGGTCGAATTCATCCTGGGGAACGGTGGAGAGCAGGGTGCCGTTGTGGACCCCTTCATGATAAAAAAAGACCCGTTCAATGGTGTGGCCCCGCTCTACTGTCGCGCGCACGAAGCGATAGGCGCTGTATGCGGTTTGGGAGGAAAACGGCGGGGCGTAGACGGCCACTGAAAACTTCATGGGAGTGCTCGCAATGGCCCGGCAAATCCGGGCCATTGAGTCGGGAGGGTCATTGAGTCAGTTGAGTATTAGTCGTCTCCGCCGAAGGCGGTCAACAGTTGCAACAGGCTCAGGAAAAGGTTGTAGATGGACACGAACAGCGTCACCGTGGCCAGAACATAGTTACGTTCGCCGCCATGAATGATGGCGCTGGTCTGGAACAGGATCGCCGCGCTTGAAAACAGTACAAAGCCTGCGGAAATGGCCAGATTCAGACCAGAAATGTTGAAGAAAAAACCAATCAGCATGGTGCCGAGCAGTACAAAGAAGCCAGCCATCAGGAATCCGGCCAGGAAGCTGAAGTCCTTGCGTGAAACCAGTGCATAACCGGACAGGCCGAAGAACACCAGTGCGGTGAGACCTAACGCATTGGCAACCATTTCTCCGGCGCCAGCACCAATATAGGCCGCAAGAATGGGCCCCAGGGTGTAGCCCATGAATCCGGTCAGTGCGAAGGTGAATACCAGGCCCAGGCCGCTATTCTGGGTTTTGTGGATGGCAAACAGCAGTCCGTAGAATCCGACGAGCGTGATGATCAGGCCCGGATGAGGCCAGCCCATGGACATGGAGAGGTAGGCAATGAATGCTGAAAACGCGAGGGTAAGCCCCAGCAGCATGTATGTGTTGCGCAGGACAGAGGAAGCATCTGATCCTATGGTGGCGTCATACGTGGCGCCCTGACGCATCGCTTCTGCGCGGCCTCGCACAAGTTCTTTCTCGGACATGTTTGGCTCCAGTCTGCAATATGGAATTGATTATTAAACAAGTTTGCCTGAGCTGAATAATAATACCAAGGCTAATTTAATCAACTGTTATTCAAGATTTGACGTTGACACTCCTTATAGTTCTAGTAATATGTGCCCCCGCAACACAGGTGTCTGTTGCATTTGACGGTGGGCTGGCTGAGTGGTTGAAAGCAGCGGTCTTGAAAACCGCCGAGGATTTA
>CAYXVO010000554.1:0-2098 GCA_964467875.1 uncultured Pseudomonadales bacterium
AAGGATTCGCAAGTGGATTACTTCTGGGGCTACCGCACCTGCCCTTGTCGCGGTGAATCCCTGCGCATTGCCACCCACTATTGGCGCTCGCCGGAGGCGAAAGGCACCGTGTTCATCGCGCATGGGTTGTTCGATCACGTCGGCTTGTTCCAGGATCTGATCGCCTACCTGCTGACGCAGCAGTTTTCTGTGGTCGCCATCGATCTGCCAGGGCACGGTCTGAGCGATGGAGAAGCCACGGTTATCCGCTCGTTTTTCGATTACGGCGCGGTGTTGGAGGATACCTACATGTTCTTTCGCGGCAAGCTGCCGGCAGGGCCGATGTATGGGATAGGTCAGAGTACGGGCGCTGCTGTGTTCATGGCATTTTGCTTCCGCAGCGGCCAGGCAAATGAACCTCAGCCCTTCGATCGTCTCGTATTTCTCGCGCCGCTGATGCGTCCGCGGCAATGGCCGTGGGGGCGCTTGATGTACCGCTGGGCGGGGCGATGGATCAAGCGACTGCGACGGGATTTCGCCTACCCCAACTCCCACGATGCTGAGTTTCTACATTTTCTGCGCTACAGCGATCCGCTGCAGGCCAAGTGGCTGTCGGTCGATTGGGTGGGCGCTTTGAACGAATGGGTGGACGGCTTTCCGGCGCAGCCGCAGATCGCCACACCTTTGCTGATTATTCAGGGCACGGCGGATCGGGTGGTGGATTGGCGCTACAACGTGCCGGCCATCCAAAGCCATTACCCCAACAACCGAGTCAATTACATTGAAGGGGCCATGCACCACTTGGCCAACGAGGCGGACACCTGGCGCAAGGCTGTGTTTACCGGTGCGGCGCAATTCCTCAGGCAGCGCGCCTGAGGGGTATAGCCGTCAGCGCGCCGTCTCCTCCAGTTGTGGCAACAGGGCTGCCAGCTGGTCGGGGAAAAAGGGTCTGCCCCGTTCGTTGACGGCCGCCCACTGGACTTTGCCATTGAGAATCAGGCGGTTGTCCTCGCTGCGGTAAATGTCCTGGATGAATTCACCGCGAATCTTGCCGACTCGGCCAATGTTTAAGCCCACCCAGAAATGGTCACCACTGCGCAGTGGCCAGCGGTAATCCAATTCCACTCGGGTCACCACCAGATTGACGCCCTGGCGCGCCAGCTCGGCAAAGTCGAGCTGGTGGCTGAGCAGATATTCGTGGCGGGTGTGTTCCAGGTAATTCTGGTAGACGCTGTTATTGACGATGCCCTGTAGGTCGCACTCGTAATCCCGCACCTTGAAATCAAGGCGAAATGCATAGTCCGTCATCAGAACAGCACCCGGCAGCGAATTGTGGCGGGAATGGCCTTCAGTTGCTCCAGTGCGAGCTCGCTATAGCCCGAATCCAGGTCGATCACCACATAACCCACGTCATCTTTGGTCTGCAGATATTGGCCAGCGATGTTGATGTTGTTGTCGGAGAAAATCTGGTTGATCGCCACCAGCACGCCGGGCACGTTTTGGTGAACGTGTAACAGACGGTGAACGCCCTTGTGGGTTGACAGTGCCACTTCCGGGAAGTTGACGGAGCCGATGGTGGTGCCGTTGTCGGAATACTTGATGAATTTGTCCGCCACTTCGACGCCGATGTTCTCCTGCGCTTCCATGGTGGAGCCGCCGATGTGCGGAGTGAGAATGGTGTTATCGAATGGGCGCAACGGGCTGACGAATTCTTCGTCGTTGCCTTTCGGCTCCACCGGGAATACATCGATGGCGGCGCCGGCGAGGTGTTTGTCGCCGAGGGCGCGGGCCAGGGCGTCAATGTCCACCACTGTGCCGCGCGAGGCGTTGATCAAAATCGCGCCTTTTTTCATGGCGCGGATTTCTTTTTCGCCAATCATATCCTTGGTGCTCGCCAGCTCCGGCACATGCAGGCTGACGATATCCGCCTGTTTGAGCAGGTCTTCCAAGGAGCCGCATTGACTGGCGTTGCCCATGGGCAGTTTGCTGACCACATCGTAGAACACCACGCGCATGCCGAGACTTTCGGCCAGGACGCTCAATTGGCTGCCGATGGCGCCATAGCCCACCAGACCGAGGGTCTTGCCGCGAATTTCGTATGAGCCGACCGCGGATTTAA
>CAYXVO010000555.1:0-2096 GCA_964467875.1 uncultured Pseudomonadales bacterium
TATCACTTTCCGGCGTTCAATATTGCCGACAGTGCCATCACCGTGGGCGCGGTGATGATCGCGTTGGATATCTTTCGTAAACCGGCCGCAGCCCAATCGTCCTGAACAAGGCTCTGGAGGCACAGATGACACACCATTTCGTTGGGCACGGCACGGAAGTGACCCTGCATTTTACCCTGAAGCTGGCATCGGGCGAGGTGGTGGATTCCACCGAAGGCAAGGCACCGGCGGTGTTTCAGTTTGGCGATGGCAATCTGCCCAGCGGGTTTGAAGCCTGTGTCCAGGGCATGCGGGCCGGCGAAAAGGCCACGTTTGAGGTGACACCGGAGCACGCCTTTGGCATGCCCAACCCCAATAACGTCCAGCAGTTCAAACGCTCCCAGTTTGCAGCCGACATGGCGCTAGAGGAGGGGATGGTGATTTCCTTCTCCGATGCCTCGAAATCGGAACTGCCTGGCGTGGTGAAAGAGTTTGATGACGAATGCGTGGTGGTGGATTTCAATCACCCGCTGGCGGGCCAGACGTTGACCTTCGACGTTGAGATTCTGGATGTGAAGCCTGTATGAAAATCAAACTCGCCAATCCCCGCGGCTTCTGCGCCGGTGTCGATCGCGCCATTGAAATCGTGAACCGGGCGCTGGATGTGTTCGGCGCGCCCATCTATGTCCGTCATGAAGTGGTCCACAACCGCTTTGTGGTGGATAACCTGCGCAACCGCGGCGCGATTTTCGTTGACGAGCTGGATGAGGTGCCGGACCAGGCCCTGGTTATTTTCAGTGCCCACGGCGTCGCCCAAGCGGTGCGCCAGGAGGCAGACCTGCGCGGCCTCAAGGTGTTCGATGCCACCTGTCCGCTGGTAACCAAGGTGCATATCGAAGTGGCCCGCTACAGCCGCGAGGGCAGTGAATGCATTCTGATCGGCCATGCCGGCCATCCCGAAGTGGAAGGTACCATGGGCCAGTTCGACGGCAAGCATGGCGGCGACATCTATCTGGTGGAAGACGTCGCTGACGTCGAGACGCTGGATGTGCGCGATCCCTCGCGCCTGTCCTATGTCACCCAGACCACGCTGTCCATGGACGACACCGCCAAGGTGATCGACGCCCTGCGCGCCAAGTTCCCGCAAATCCGCGGACCCCGCAAGGACGACATCTGCTACGCCACCCAGAATCGCCAGGACGCCGTGAAGCAACTGGCGGAAGACTGCGACCTCATGCTGGTGGTCGGCTCCCCCAATAGCTCCAACTCTAATCGATGGCGTGAACTGGCCGAGCGGATGGGCACGCCTGCGTATCTCATCGATGAAGCTTCTCAGATTGATCCGGCCTGGGTGAAAGGCTGTGCCACGGTGGGTATTACCGCTGGCGCCTCGGCACCGGAAGTGCTGGTGTTGCAGGTGGTCGAGCGGCTGCGCCAATTGGGTGGGGAGGCGCCAGAGGAGATATCCGGGCGCGAAGAGAATATTCAGTTCAGTGTGCCGAAGGAGTTGCGGATTCCGACGGTGGATGCGAGCTGATCCGTTACTGCCTGAGCGATTTCAATATTCTTGCGCCTAGCGCTCGTTCCCGAGCAGCAGTCCAATACCCTAGAAGCGTCCATGTGACGCTTCTCTCATTTTTGAGCCCGGCTTAACCATTCATCCGCCTGTTTGACCGCATGTCGGTGCTCCCCCTACGTTTTTTCAAAAGCCGATTACACTCATTCTTGCAGTTCTCTTTTTTGCTGGGGGTGTCATGGCGCATAGCCGAGGTTTTACGCTGTTGGAGCTCTTGGTTGCTCTCGCAATCATTGCTGTATCCGCCACACTGGCGGCACCGAGTTTCCAGCGCATGATTGCAGTGAACGAAATGAGCTCAGTCTCCAATACCGTGACGGGCCTACTGGCTTCGGCACGTGCTGAGGCCATCAAGCGTAACGTGCGAATCCAGGTAGTGCCTACGGGAGCTGCAGGAGGGACCGCTCTTACCGCATCGGCGTGGACGGCTGGGCTCTGGGTCTGGTGGGACGCAAATGCTAATGGTGCCCCCAATGTAAGTGAGAGTGAAAGCTCCGAAGTGTTGCTCCAGACAAGCCGCATTAGTCCGGCCGTGACCATC
>CAYXVO010000556.1:0-2093 GCA_964467875.1 uncultured Pseudomonadales bacterium
GGGTGGGCGGGTCAAACCAGCGGGCGGCCATTGCAAAGCTTATGGCGCCGGCCTGCATGGTCTGCGCGGCATGGGCCGCCAGCTCCGCGCTCATGCGTGCACCTCGGCCAGCATCAGCCCGGCGGGGGCCTTGGCCGAGCCGATGACGCCGGGCACGCCGGCGCCGGGATGGGTGCCGGCGCCGACCAGGTAGAGATTGGGGATGTCGCGATCCCGGTTGTGGGGCCGAAACCAGGCGCTCTGGGTCAGAATCGGCTCCAACGAGAAGGCCGAGCCCAGGTGAGCGTTGAGTTCATCGCGAAAATCCACCGGCGTGAAAAAGCGGCTGGTGACCAGATCCGCCCGCAGGCCCGGAATGTAGTGTTGCTCCAGATAATCGAAGATGCGGTCCCGATAACGCGGGCCTTCTGTCGCCCAGTCGATGGGTGCATTGCCCAGGTGCGGCACCGGTGCCAGCACGTAATGGGTACTGCAACCGGGCGGCGCCAGCGACGGGTCGGTCACGCAGGGCGCGTGCAGATACAGCGAGAAATCGTCGGACAGGCCGTCCTGGCTGAAAATCTCCTGGATCAGCTCGCGATAGCGGGGGCCAAAGCAGATGGTGTGGTGCTGCAGATTCTCAGGCACCCGCTTGAGGCCGAAGTAGAGCACGAACAACGACATGCTGAAGCGTTTGCGCCGCAGTGCCCTGGCCTGGCGCTGGCCCCGGGGGTGATGGCCGAGCAGGCGGTCATAGGTGTGGACCACGTCGGCATTGGAGGCCAGCACATCCAGACCGAAGTGGCGGCCGTCTTCCAGTACGACTCCGCAGGCCCGGCTCTGCTCGATCTCGATCCGGGCAACCGGCGCATTGAGTTCCAGCTGCCCGCCCAGATCCTCGAACAGCTTCACCAGAGCCCGCACCAGCGCCCCCGTGCCCCCGCGCGGAAACCAGACGCCCCACTCCCGCTCCAGGGCGTGAATCAAGGTGTAGATCGACGAGGTGGCAAAAGGGTTGCCTCCCACCAGCAGGGAGTGGAAGGAGAACGCCTGGCGCAGGTACGGGTCCTGAATAAAGCGCGAGACGATGCTGTAGACGCTGCGCCAGGCCTGCAGGCGAGCGAGCTGCGGACCAGCCTGAATCATGTCGCGAAAGGACAGAAACGGCACCGCGCCGAGCTTGAGATAGCCTTCCTTGAACACGGCCTGGGAATATTGCAGAAAGCGCCGGTAGCCTTCCACATCGCCCGGATTGCGGGCGCGGATCTGGCGGTCGAGTTCAGCCTGATCGTTGACATAATCAAAGGGCGGCGCGTCCTCCCAGCACAACCGGTAGAAGGGAGCTACCGGCAGCAGCTCGACATAATCCGCCATGCTTTTGCCCGCCAGGCTGAACAATTCCTCCAGTGACGAGGGGTCGGTCATGACGGTTGGCCCGGCATCAAAAATGAAGCCCTCGTCCTCGTAGACATAGGCCCGTCCGCCGGGCTTATCGCGCTTTTCAAGCAGGGTGGGTTGGTAGCCACCGGCCTGCAGGCGAATGGCCAGGGCCAGGCCGCCAAAGCCGGCGCCGATGACGACCGCGCGCTTGCTTGGATTGACCGGCGCAACGAACTGATTCATGGGCTGGTCCTGATGGAACTGGTGAATGACTGGTACGCCTGGATCTGGCCTGGCGTCGACAGCCGTGCGACGCGCATGGCTTCGGCCAAGGGTACAGGAGGCTTGCCTGCCAGGATGCGTGCCTTGTCGGCTGCGGTTAAGCGGCCGGCGTAAAAGCGTTCAATCAGCGGTTGGGACAAGCCATAAAAGCGCTGCAGCACGCGCCAACGCTGGTCAGGTGGGCCGGCCAGAAACAGCATGCGGTTTAACAGCCGAAAGAAGCCCTGGCGCTCCCAGGTCTGTCGGGCGTGCTGGTAGGTGGCGGCAAACACATGGGGCGCGTCGTGTCGCTCAAGCTCGGCAATGAGCTCGGCCAGCCTTACAGCATCGGGCAGCGAATAGCCGGTTGTGGGATGAAACAGCCCGGCGCGCAGTCCACTGCGCGGCTGATCGACGGCCTCTTGCCAGAATGCCTCAAAGTTGCCCGCCAGAATCAGCGGGAGCACGCCCTG
>CAYXVO010000557.1:0-2087 GCA_964467875.1 uncultured Pseudomonadales bacterium
TTGTGCTGTTTCTGGGTATGGATGGGCATGTTTTGCATGCCGTACAGTCCCTGGAGCTGGGTACTTTGTTAATTTGTGCGTCAGGATGCGTTGTTGGCTTGCTCTCTATCGCTCGCTTTCTAAGCTGGATGTTAAGGCGCTTTCATGATGTGAGCCTCGCCCTGCTGACTGGTTTCATGCTGGGCGCCCTCAACAAGGTCTGGCCCTGGAAGCAGACGCTGGAATCACGGCTCAACAGCGCCGGTGAGTCGGTGCCTTTTATTCAGGCCAACGTGTCACCTTTTACCTACGAGGCACTTACCGGCCAGTCTGCCTATCTAACAGGTGCCATTATCTGTGCGCTGTTGGGGCTGGTTTTGGTGCTGGCCTTGGAAAAAGTGCGAACTGACTAACAGTTCCGTTACGTCAACGTGTTACCAATCAGGGACACTGGTGTTCCTGCCGGTAACACCGAGGTGACAACTTTGGGCAGTTCTTTCTGATCTTATTGCCTAAAAACAACTTGTTATGCTGACAACCTGTTCTGAATTCTGATGTTGCTTATATGATTTTCGAATAGATCGATCTAATTTTCGATTGATTTATTATAAAAATCGCTGTTTTGAGGGCAAGTTGAGGGCTTTGAAACGGTGCCAATGTAACAGAATGTGTATTAAACGTGGCATGGATATTGCCAATTTTGTCGCTGTGCTGCTGTTTGTCTGCTTGCTGGCAGGGTGCAACAGTGCCGCTATCTATCAGGATGACTCATTTAATCCGCCCGTTTATTTCGGCGTTCATTATGTTCGCCCGGGAGAAACGCTGCATTCCATCGCCTGGCGATATGGCCGGGACTATAAGGAACTAGCCGCTGCCAACCGGATTGGCGCACCTTACAAGATTTTCCCCGACCAACCGATCAATCTCGAACTGCCCGAAGGTTTCACCTACCGGCCGAGTCCACCCGTGCAGGTGTCGAAATCCGTGCCGGTCTCGAAGTCATCTCCTGTTGCTGCAAAAACACCCAAGAAAACTACTTCCGAAACATCTGCTTACAAAAAGAAACAAAGTGAGAAACCGGTCCGCCAGGAGGTGGTCTCTGGGACTGTGAAATGGCACTGGCCCAGTTCTGGCCCGATGATTGAACCGTATTCAACGACCGGGCGGGTCAACAAGGGAATTGATCTTGGAGGCGCCACCGGTGATCCAGTCTATGCAGCCGCCAGTGGTGAGGTGGTGTACGCAGGCAGCGGACTTCTCGGATATGGCCAGTTGGTCATCATCAATCACAACGAGCAGTTCCTAAGCGCCTACGCACATAACCACCGGATTCTGGTCCAGGAGGGGCAGGCAGTGAAGGCAGGGCAGAAGATTGCCGTAATTGGATAAACAGGGAGCAACCGGCCCAAGCTTCATTTTGAGATCCGTAAGGATGGCAAGCCGGTGAACCCGATGAACTATCTGCCGAAACGATAAAAATATAAGCGGGCAGGTACCAAGAAGAATCAAGAGTTCCTTTGGGACCAGAAGAGCAGGGCAAGTGTTATGTCAGCAGAAAGAGAAGTATTTGATGATGTCGCGTTCGAAGCAGAGAACATCCTGAGCGATGATATTGATCTTTCCGATGTCGAGGAAGAGTCCGATAGCTCGGTAACCTCTGTCGACCGTTCCCGTAGCGGCCGCTTTTCCCTGGGTGAAGGCCAGAATTACCGTCAACTCGATGCCACGCAGATTTATCTGAACGAAATTGGCTTTTCCCCGCTTTTGACTCCCGAAGAAGAAGTTTATTTTGCCCGTCTGGCTCGTAAGGGCGACGAGGCAGGCCGCAAGCGCATGATCGAAAGCAACCTGCGCCTGGTGGTCAAGATTGCACGGCGCTACGTCAACCGTGGCCTGACGCTGCTGGATCTGATCGAAGAAGGCAACCTGGGTCTGATCCGGGCAGTTGAGAAGTTCGATCCCGAGCGCGGTTTCCGTTTCTCTACCTACGCGACCTGGTGGATCCGTCAGACCATCGAGCGGGCCATCATGAACCAGACCCGCACTATTCGCCTGCCCATTCATGTGGTCAAGGAACTGAATGTTTATTTGCGTGCTGCCCGCGAACT
>CAYXVO010000558.1:0-2071 GCA_964467875.1 uncultured Pseudomonadales bacterium
CACCCTCGGCGGTCTGGCGCGGCAGCAGAAAGCGCGACTTGATCTCCGCCAGCATGGCGGCCATGACCAGATATTCCGCCGCCAACTCAAACCGCATGCTGTCCATGAGACCGATATAGTCCATGTACTGGCGAGTAATCGCACTCACATCGATATCCAGGATATCCATGTTCTGGCGCCGAATCAGGTACAGCAACAGATCCAGCGGCCCCTCGAACGCCTCTAGCACCACCGCCAGCGCATCCGGCGGAATATAAAGATCCTTCGGCAGATCGTTCAGGGGCTTGCCCTGAACGACCGCCAGGGGAAGCTCCTGTTGCACGCCAAAGGCATCGTCAGGCGCTGGTGCCGCAGCACTCAGTTCAGTCATGAGGCAGAACCCTTGCCACCTCGGTGGCGATTACAAATATTCCAACCCCATCACGCGGCGCACTTCCTCCAGTGTGCTCTTCGCTTCATCACGGGCATTCTCGCAACCTTCCGCGATGATGCTCTTGACCAGCTCCGGGCTTTGCTCGTACTGGCGCGCACGTTCAATAATCGGCTTCTGCTCCTCCAGCACGGCATCAATCACCGGCTTCTTGCATTCCAGACAGCCAATGCCGGCGGAACGACAGCCTGCCTGCACCCACTCCTGGATTGCCGGCTCGGAATAAACCTCGTGCAGCTTCCACACCGGGCACTTCGTCGGTTCGCCCGGGTCCGTGCGGCGTACCCGGGCGGGATCGGTCTGCATGGTGCGAATTTTCTGCACCACGCTATCCGGGTCCTCGCGCAGGCCGATGGTGTTGTGATACGACTTGGACATCTTCTGGCCATCGAGCCCTGGCATCTTGGAGGCCGGGGTTAACAGCGGCTGGGGCTCGGGCAGAATGGACTTACCACCGCCTTCCAGGTAACCCAGCAGCCGCTCACGGTCACCGAGGGAGATGTTTGCCTGTTCGCGGATCAGGGCGCGGGCCGTTTCCAGCGCTTCCTGCTCGCCCTGCTCCGTGAAACGTCGGCGCAGTGACTCATATAGGCGCGAGTTCTTCTTGCCCATCTTGCGGATCGCCGCTTCGGCAAGTTCTTCATAGCCGGGTTCCCGGCCATAGATATGATTAAATCGACGTGCCACCTCGCGGGTGATTTCCACATGGGAAATCTGGTCCGCACCAACCGGTATCAGACCCGCGCGATAGATCAGAATGTCCGCGGACTGCAGCAGCGGATAACCGAGAAAGCCATAGGTCGCGAGATCTTTCTCTTTCAGTCTTTCCTGCTGATCCTTATAGGTTGGCACCCGCTCCAACCAGCCCAGGGGCGTGATCATGGAAAGCAGCAGATGCAGCTCGGCGTGTTCAGGTACGCGGGACTGGATAAACAAGGTGGAGGAACCCGGGTTAACGCCCGCCGCCAGCCAGTCGATGACCATGTCCCATACACTGGCCTCGATACCTTGTGAATCTTCGTAATGGGTCGTCAGGGCGTGCCAGTCAGCAACGAAGAAGAAGCAGTCATAGATATGCTGCAACTGCACCCAGTTCTTCAACACCCCATGATAATGACCGAGGTGAAGCTTCCCCGTTGGCCGCATGCCGGATAAAACGCGGCGCTCCGAATCGATGGCACTCAAGATTGACTCCTCAATGGTTACGCCCGGCGGGCCGTAGGTCTGGACGGGATTCGTCCTGGTTAGGATGCGTCCTGAATAGAACGTCCGCAAGACCATACGCGTTAGGATAAACAGTCACAGGGACTGTGACAGGCCGGGCCGCGCACGATTATAAACCGAAACGGCAGGGTCTACCTAGGTTGTCGCAACGCAGGTGAGAAAGCCTGGGGTGCGGTCACAAAACGGCCGCAGCACAACAGCACAAGCTGAGACCACAAAAAAGGCAGCCATACGGCTGCCTTTCTCTGTCTTACAGTTGTACGCCGGCTTATTTCCAGCCAGTGACTTCCGCCAGTGCCTTACCGATGTCCGCCAGCGAGCGCACGGTTTTAACACCGGCATCTTCCAGCGCGGCAAATTTCTCGGCCGCCGTGCCTTTGCCACCGGAGATAATGGCGCCGGCATGGCCCATACGCT
>CAYXVO010000559.1:0-2064 GCA_964467875.1 uncultured Pseudomonadales bacterium
GCGAAGAAGTTCGTTGAGACGGGAAATATCCAGAAGTCCGGTGGCGGCATCATGCGGGCCGGCACCAGGTTGTGCATGTCGCCTTCCATGACCCGGAACTCGGCGTCGGTGGCCTTGCAGTTGGAGCGTCCGCCATCCTGCCAGCATTGCCGCTGCCGACCCAGTACCGATGCCGGCACCACATGCTCCCATTCGATCCAGCTGGCGCGCTTGGCGCTCTTGCGTACCTTGTAGCCGCAACTGGCGAGATCGGGTTTGTCGCCGCCGGCGCGGTTCCACTGGATCTGGCAGCCACAGTAAAAGCTTTCGGGGTGCTCGGCGTAGACCCGCTCGGCCAGGCGCTTGGATTCTTCGAAGCTGGCCGGCGCGGCCTGGGCCAGGCTGGCGTAGGCCAGGACCAGGCAGATTATGCGGAACAGGCGCGTGAGGCTGGGCCGGCGGCGAACGGATAGATCGGGCATAGATACCTCTGCGGAGATCAATGCCTGAATTCTAGAGCAGTTGCGGGAAAACGCGCGGTCCGGGCGAGTCCGTATGGCAGGCGGGCGCGCTGGTTAGCGGGCGCGAAAGCTGCTGGGGGCGGCGCGGCCGCGAGCCACGGCGGTGAGGGTATTGATCAGGAACAGGCCGATGGCGATGGCATTGAGCGCACCACCCCAGCCGCGCCAATCGGGGCTGGCGCTCAGGTCGCCATATACCCGTAGCAATAGGGACAGCTGGAGCAGGGCGAAATGCAGGTAGAAGCGGGGCCGGTAGGCCAGGTTCACCCGCAGCACACTGGGCAGGATGATGGGCGCGTGGCCGAACACCATGCCGAACACAAAGCCCAGGGTAATGGCATGCACGGCAGCATCGAAGTAGAAGCCGCCCTGGTGCAGGCCACCGCCAATTACCATCAGCACTCCGGCCAGTGCCAGCCAGGCGTAGGCACTCAACAGGCAGACGGCGATAAAACGGGTCAGGCCCGCCATGCGCACGGTACGTTTGGCGATGTCATACCGGGCGAGCCAGAGGCTGAGCAGAATCAGCAGCAGGCCGAAGACCCAGGTGCCGGGGGTGGGCCAGCGGACACTGGCGGCGAGACTGGCGAGCAGCAGTACCAGCAGGGCCGCGACCTGTCTTTGCACACTGGGCGGTGGCGCCAGAAAGCGGCTCAGTTCCAGGCGTTCGCCGGCGATGGTGAGAATCAGGAAGCTGAGCCACCAGAGCCTGATCTGCAAGGCGGGCCCGCCCAGCAGCCAGATCAGGGTGCCCAGGCTCCAGCAGGTGGCCCCGAGCGCGAGGGTGGCGGTAAAGAGTGCGGGATGTTGCTGATAGACGCGCCAGGATGCGGCGCTCAGAACGAGACTGGCGCCGAGGTAAAGTCCAGCGGCGCCAGCGAGGGGAAGATCTGTCAGCAGCAAAAGCGTACCCGCACCGGCCAGGGCCGGTCCGGCGTAGACCCAGAGGCGGCCTAGAGCAACCGCCCGTTCCAGGCTGATCAGGGTGCCGAAGAAGCCGCAGATCATCAGCGCCCCATGCTGCACCAGCAGGCTCGGGACCGTTTGCGCGAACCCGGGCCAACCGAGCAGTCCCAGGCCCGCCGTTACCCCCAACGCCAGGGCGAGAAAGCCGAGCAGCAGGAAAGGTACGCGGTGCCCGGGACGGATTGTCATGGCATGGCCTCATTTATCCTCAGGCGCAGGAGCCGCAGCAGGATTGGCGGGTCAGTTTGACCTTCCAGAGGTCGGGCCCTTGCTGCAGGTATTCCCACGCCACCTTGTGGCCGAACACATCATCGAACTGATGCTTCAGCGGTTGTGGGTCATGGTCGTTGACCAGCACCAGTGTACCGCCGGTCTCCAGTGCGCGGAAACGGTCGAAGATCAGCCCATGGCGCTGGTGGGGCGGAATGGTGCGAACGTCGATGACATTGTCAGGGGTGGATTGGCAGCCACAGCCACTCATATAGGTAACTCCTTCGTGCATGGTTTAAGGAAAGCGTTTGGTTGAGAAAAATACGTCTGGCTTATTTTTACGCTCGATACCGGCAGGCTTTTCCAGGAGACGTATGAGCTTATGGAT
>CAYXVO010000560.1:0-2047 GCA_964467875.1 uncultured Pseudomonadales bacterium
CCGTCCGCTGACATCTAGCTGTACCGGCTCGCCCACCATTTCCGGCCGGCATGCGGCCAGGACCAGGGCCAGCCAGGCCAGCAGTGCCACCAGTTGCCGGCCGCGCGGTGCCTGCGCGGCAGGGCTTGCCGCGCCATACTGTTGCTGGAGGCGAGCCACGACGGGCAGAAATGGAACCAGCGGCGAGGCTCCCTGGGTGTCTTCGGAGGTACGCCGTTGGCGCACCAGCCAGGGTAAGGGCAGTAGCGCGAGTATCCAGGGCCAGAGTAATTCGATCATTTACATCTCCGGATCCAGGTGGCGACCAGGGTCTGCAGGCGCTCTGCCGGCAGCTCCGTGAGCGGGCGATAAAGTTGTTGCCCCAGCAGTGCGCCAGGTTCTTCGGTGAAATTGACGTCGCTTGCCTGTTCGGTGAGAAAACGGCACCAGTCCTGGCCATGAAGGGGCGCGACCCGGGTGCGACCGTAACGGGTGATGGCAACCCGTTTGAGCAGCGCATTGAGCTCCAGTAGGTAGTTCTGGGGATTTGGATGCTGTTCAAAACGCTGGCGAATGAGGCTCAGCTCATCCAGTGCCCGACCCCGGAATCGATTCGCGCGCCGGCGCCTCAGTATCCACCAGACCAAGGCACCAATGGCGATCACCATAAGCAGGGCCAGCAGCCACCAACCCGGCGCTGGTGGCCACCAGCCGATTGGGGCTGGTTCTGCAATGTCTCTAAGCTGGCTGAGTAAATCCTGTTCGTTCATTGCGCTCACTTCTTGCCAAAGGCCCGCATCAGGACATCCACTGGCTGATCCTGGGTACTCACCTGGAATAACGAGATGGCGGCCTGATTCAGATGCTGGCGCAGGGCCTGCTGGCGCGCCTGGAACTGGTGCTGAAATTCTTGCCGCAGCTTGCGGTTGCCGCTGTCGAACCGAACTTGCTGCTGCCCATCGCTGATGCCGTAGAGCCCTGCTGGCGGCAGATCGGCTTCCAGCGGGTCGTAGGTCTGGATCGCGACGATATCGTTGTGGCGTGCCAGCAGGTGGAGATGCCGCCAGGTGTCGTCGTTCATGTCCTGGAAATCGCTGATTATGAAGATCAGGCTGCCTGGCTTGCTGATCCGCCGCAGTTCCGTCAGGGCCTGATTAAGGTCGCAACTGGGCGCTTGGCGGGCCTGATCGAGCCTGAGCTGGCGATTGAACGCAAACAGCATCTGCAGAAAACGCAGGGTGTCTTTGTCGCTGCGGGCCGGCCGCAGTTCATGGCTGCCGAAATCCGAGAAGACCAGGCCGCCCAGGCGGTCGCCGTTCTGGAGCGCCGCCCAGGCGAGTAGCGCTGCAATTTCTGCGGCACGTACCGACTTGAAGGCCAGCTGACTGCCGAAAAACTGCGACAGGGTCTGGTCTACCACCAGCAGGACGGGGCGCTCCCGTTCTTCCTGAAACAGCTTGGTATGGGGCTTGCCACGGCGTGCGGTCACCCGCCAGTCAATTGTGCGCACATCATCGCCGGGCTGATATTGACGTACCTCGGCAAAATCCACGCCCCGGCTGCGGAAGCGGGACAGGCGTCCGCCCGCGGTTTGTTGCAGAACCTTGCGGTTGGGGCGCAAATGCAGCCGCTTCGCGCTCCAGCGCAGTCGCATCAGTTCGTCGAGCGTGGTGTAGGCGCGGTGCTGGCCTTCCTCCACCTTCGATGTCACCGCCGCACGCCTTGAAAAAAACGGCATGGCCATCTCCTCAGGTGACGGGAACCAGTTGCAGCAGCTCGTCGATGACCCGATCCGTGGTGATGCCGTCCGCCTCCGCTTCAAAGCTCAACAACAGGCGATGGCGCAGGACGTCATGGAGCACCGCCTGGACGTTGTCCGGGCTGACAAAGTCCTGCCCCTGCAACCAGGCATGAGCCCGCGCACAGCGATCCAGTGCGATGGTGCCACGCGGGCTGGAACCGTACTGAATCCAGCTGGCCAGGCGTGGCGCGTATTGGCCGGGTGTACGGCTGGCCATGATCAGCTGGACGATGTACTCCTCCACCGGCTCCGCCATGTAGAGCCCCT
>CAYXVO010000561.1:0-2044 GCA_964467875.1 uncultured Pseudomonadales bacterium
TGTTCATCATCGGCACCGGCATGGAATAGACGCCGGGGGTGCCGTTCAGGTCGGCAATATGGACGTAGAGCGGGACACCCTTGGCCTGCGCAGCCGCTTTGGCAGCGGCCAGGGAAACCGCGAGAATGGCGTTGGCACCCAGCACGGCCTTGTTCTCGGTGCCATCTAGCTCGATCATGATCCGATCCAGCTCACGCTGGTTGACCGGGTCCTGCCCCAGCAGGGCTGGCGCAATTTTGCTGTTGACCGCATCGACGGCCTTGAGAACCCCCTTGCCCAGATAACGCTTGGGATCCTTGTCACGCAGCTCCAGCGCCTCGCGGGAACCAGTCGAGGCTCCGGACGGGGCACAGGCCGAACCGACCATGCCGTTATCCAGGATTACGTCGGCCTCAACCGTTGGATTTCCACGGGAATCCAGCACCTCACGGGCCTTAATCGATGCGATTTTTGCCATTGTCATAGCTCTCCGTTTTCAAACCAAAAAAGAAAATCGCTGGGTCTTGTTATTGCTTCGTAGGCGGTCAGCTTTCAGGTAAACCGTCAGTTTTCAGGTAAACCGACAGCCCCCAGGGCGGCCGTTACTTGGTGTCCAGAACATCGAAGCCTTTGACCAAATCATCGAGCGCTTTCATCTGCTTCAGGAAAGGCTCCAGCTGATTGAGACGTAAGGCGCAGGGCCCGTCGCAGCGGGCCTGATCCGGATCCGGATGTGCCTCCAGGAACAATCCCGCCAGGCCCACGGCCATGCCGGCACGGGCCAGTTCAGTCACCTGTTCACGACGCCCGCCAGCGGCGCTGGGCAGCCCGCCAGGCATCTGCAGGGCGTGGGTTACGTCAAAAAAGACCGGGTACTGGAACTGCTTCATGGCACCAAAGCCCAGCATATCCACCACCAGATTGTTGTACCCAAAACTGGAGCCCCGCTCACACAGAATCAAGCGCTCATTGCCCGCCTCTTCGCACTTTCTGAGAATGTGGCGCATTTCCTGGGGTGCAAGAAACTGGGCTTTCTTGATGTTGATCGCCGCCCCCGTTTCCGCCATGGCCACCACCAGATCGGTTTGGCGCGACAGAAACGCCGGCAATTGCAGGATATCGACCACCTCGGCCACCGGCTTGGCCTGCCAGGGCTCATGGACATCGGTGATCAGGGGTACGTTGAAGGTGTGCTTGATCTCCTCGAAGATCCGCAGGCCTTCTTCCAGACCCGGCCCACGATAGGACGTGATCGACGAGCGGTTGGCTTTGTCGAACGAGGCTTTGAAGACATAGGGAATGCCCAGGCGCTGGGTGATATCCACATAGGTTTCCGCCACGCGCATGGCCAGATCACGCGATTCCAGCACATTCATGCCACCAAAGAGCACGAAGGGGCGATCGTTCGCCATGTGGAGTGCGCCTACCTGGATGGTCTTTTGCATCATCTCGCCTCTTCGAAAACGCAGAACCGGCATAAGCTGCCGGTCTCCGGGTATCTGTCAGTGGGTGCCATTCGCACCCGGACCGCACCGGTCCTGATTAAATATCGAAATCTAACCCTGCTCGGAGTGCTTGATCGACGCCGTCACAAAGCCCTCGAACAGGCCATGCCCGTCACGGGGTGTCGACGTAAACTCCGGGTGGAACTGACAGGCCACGAACCAGGGATGATCCGCCACCTCTACCACCTCCACCAGGGTCTTGTCACCGGAACGACCCGTGATCAAAAGGCCCGCTTCCTGCAGCTTCGGCAGATAATTGTTGTTGACCTCATAGCGGTGACGATGTCGCTCAACAATGCGCCCCTTGCCATAGCAGCGGTACACATTGCTGTCCGGCTCCAGCACGCACTCCTGAGCTCCCAGGCGCATGGTGCCGCCCAGATCGGACTCCTCGGTCCGCTGCTCCACGTCGCCCTCGGAAGTCTTCCATTCCGTAATCAGGCCCACCACCGGGTGCGCGGAATCCTTCTTGAATTCGGTGCTGTGCGCACCTTCAAGACCCGCCACATGACGGGCGTATTCGATCACCGCCACCTGCATGCCGAGACAAATGCCCAGAT
>CAYXVO010000562.1:0-2039 GCA_964467875.1 uncultured Pseudomonadales bacterium
ACATCGCCGGCAAGACCATGGCGAAAGTTAAATAGAAGGTTAAGCAATAGCTTCCCTGTCCCGCTGAAGCGATTAGGGCGCTCTGCCCGCAATAGCTTCAGCGGCCTGCCAAATCGACCCTCTCCCTACTTCCTCCCAGCACACCATAAAATTCACGACTGC
Source organism: uncultured Pseudomonadales bacterium (assembly GCA_964467875.1). GTDB lineage: Bacteria > Pseudomonadota > Gammaproteobacteria > Pseudomonadales > Oleiphilaceae > JAEZAA01. The sequence goes on from CAYXVO010000562.1 coordinate 163, forward strand.
TCTTTAACGTAGGTCGGGCGGCTAGGTGACGTCATTCTCCGCAGGGGAATCCATGATGTGGTCCTTCAGGTAATGCGCGGAATTTCACCCAAATGACGGGAGATCTGCATCACGGCTTGCATCACTTCGGCAAGGCTGTAGGAGGTGCCGTCGCGTAACTCCTGGCGAATGCGATGAATGACCAGTGAGCCTTCCATGGGCAGCGATTCAGGCAAAGGGTCGGATAGGGTGGGGGCGTTTGGGGTGTCAGGCATGGCGGCGCTGAGCACCAGAAAGCCTCGGTGGGTAAGCACAACTTGGTCCAGAGCTTCCTGGCGCACCGCTTGGTCATAGCACAGATAGTCGCAGCTGCCCAACCACATCATGGCGTGAAAGCATGCCTGGTGCCTGGGGCTGTGTAAGCCAAATTCGTCCGGTGTATCAGGCCCGCTGATGTCCTCTACATACAGAGTGGTTTTGCGCGGAAACTGCGTGTAGAGCGTCACCAGAATTCGGGCGGCATCGCGATAAAAGTCATCTATGTGGAGATCCGACAAGGCCGCCTCACTATTTCGCGTAACGCTGGAGGAATTGACCAAACTTTTCGATGGCCTTAGTCAGCTCGTCCACCACGGGCAGAAACACAATGCGGGCATGGTCGGGTTGCGGCCAGTTGAAGGCGGTTCCCTGCACCAAGAGCACTTTGTAATGGATCAGAAAGTCGAGAATTAACTGCTGATCATCGGCGAAATCGTAGTAGTTGCGGTCGATTTTCGGAAACATATAGATCGCGCCTTTCGGTTTGACGCAACTGACCCCAGGGATTGCGTTGAGCGCCTCCCAGGCGGCGTTTCTCTGCTCCAGCAAGCGCCCGCCGGGCAAGACCAGTTCATTGATGCTCTGATAACCGCCCAGTGCGGTCTGTACGGCGTACATAGCCGGCACGTTGGCACATAGGCGCATAGACGCGAGCATCTCCACGCCCTTGATATATTCTTGCGCGAGGTGTTTGGCACCACTGAAGATCAGCCAGCCGGAACGAAACCCCGCCAGCCGGTAAGTTTTGGACAGCCCGTTGAAGGTCACGCAAAGAATATCCTGGGCCAGCCGCGCCATAGGTATGTATTTCGCGTCGTCGTAGACGATCTTGCTGTAGATCTCGTCGGCAAACATCACCAGTTGGTGGTCCTGCGCCACCTGCACCAGCTGCTTGAGTAAGTCTTCACTGTAGACGGCACCGGTAGGATTGTTAGGGTTGATCACCACGATTGCGCGGGTTTTACTGGTGACCTTACTGCGGATGTCCTCAATATCTGGATACCAGTGCGACTGCTCGTCACACAGGTAGTGGACGGCCTTACCTCCTGCCAGATTCAGCGCGGCGGTCCAAAGGGGATAGTCGGGGGAGGGGACCAGAACCTCGTCGCCATTGTTCAGCAGCGCCTGGCACGCCATCACGATCAGTTCGCTGACGCCGTTGCCAAGAAGAATGTCCTCGATTTCCACATCCGGAATATTGAGGCTCTGGCACTCGTGCATGATGGCTTTGCGGGCGGGAAACAGTCCCTTAGAGGCGGTGTAACCTTGGGCGGCGCGCAGGTTATAGATCACATCGGCAATGAGTTCGTCGGGGGCATCAAAACCGAAAGGGGCGGGGTTGCCAATGTTCAATTTCAGGATGCGGTGGCCTTCTTCCTCCAAGCGAGTCGCATGTTCGAGCACTGGCCCACGAATGTCGTAGCAAACTCCCTCAAGTTTTTTCGATTTTACGATCTGTTGCATTGTGCTGTGGTTACCTTTTAAATCGCCCCGTCGACAGAAGCAAACGCACTGTCTGAAGACGCAGTGGTCCATGCCATGTTGGAATGGTTGTTTCGATCGTGCGGTTTCTGTTGGAA
>CAYXVO010000563.1:0-2035 GCA_964467875.1 uncultured Pseudomonadales bacterium
TCGCAGGCGGTCGCCAAGAGTGGGAGCCCGGTTTCCAGGGCTGGCTGGCAGAGGCGTAGGACGCGGGGGTCTGGCTCCAGGTCACCAGTTACCACCAGGCCGGCAAGGGGCACGCCACTGAGGGCCGCCATGCAGGTGGTAATGATCACATCCTCCCGGTCGCCCGGCGTGATGATCAGGGTGCCGGGGCGCAGTTGCTCTACCATATTGCGCACAGTGCGGGCACAAATCGTAAAATTCGATACCCTGCGGTAGTTCAGCTTGCCCTCATGGATTACCCGGGCACGCAAGGCCCGTGCAACATCCGTGGTGCGCGGTGCAATAAGATCCCGGCGCCAGGGGACGCACCCGAGCAGGCGCAGGCGATCGGGCTTAAAGGTTCCGCACAGCTGCGCATAATCAGGCTGGGCCGGCTGGGGATCCGTCTGTACATACTCCCGGTAGGGATGGCCGATATCCTGACTGGGGGCGCCCACCTTGTTGAGGATCACGCCGATGACATTGGGGACGTCGGGCGCGGCGAACAGGCGGGACGCCATTTCGATGTGCTCATCCAGTTCATCTGGCGTGCGGTTGCCTGGAGTGGTCACCAGAATCACCTCGGCATTGAGGTTGCGGGCGACTTCCATGTTGATACGCGCGGTATAGGCCTCGCTACGATCTGGCACCAGGCCCTCCACAATGACCACATCCGCATTGCTGGCACAGTCCTGATAGAGGCCGACGATTTGTTCCATCAGGAGCTCGCCCTGTTGCTGGCTCATGAGCTGTTGGGCTTGCTTGAGACTGATGGGAGTCGGAACCTGGCGCTCCGTCATGGCGCCGATGAAATGGATTGAGCGATCAACCGTGTCGGTGGTCTCTTTAGGTTGCGACACCGGCTTGAAAAAGCTGACCCGCAGACCCACGCTGTCGAGCGCACGTACCAGCCCTAGGCAGATCGAGGTGAGACCCGCATCAAGTGCCGTGGGTGCGATAAAAAGGGCTTTCGCCGGAGTGGAGGCTGTTTTAGCCACGTTGAATACCTCGCTGGTCCGTAATCAGGTGGGCGGTGTCCTGGGCGATCATCAGTTCTTCGTTGGTGGGGACCACCAGTGCCGTGGTGCTTGTCGGAGTGGTGATGCGACCGGCGCTCTGGCGGCCATGATCGTCGTTGGCCGCCGGATCAAGCTGGACCCCGAGCAGTCCCAGTTGAGTCAGCACCTTCGCGCGTACCAGTCTGGAGTTTTCCCCGATCCCGCCCGTGAAGATGATGGCGTCGATCCGGGTCAGAGACATGGCCAGGGCACCAATGGCTTTGGCCAATCGATAGCAGAAAATATCGATTGCCAGCTGGGCGCGGTCATTGCCTTGCTCCGCTGCTTCCTGCAGGGCACGCATGTCGTTGCTCAGGCCAGAGATTCCCAACAGACCGCTCTCCCGGTTCAGCAGACGATTCAGCCTTTCCATGGAGTAGCCATAATGATCGGCCAGATGGAACAGGATTCCCGGGTCCAAATCGCCACTGCGGGTTCCCATTACAAGGCCTTCCAGCGGCGTCAGTCCCATGGTGGTATCGACACTTTGGCCCTGCTTGATTGATGCCGCGCTACAGCCATTGCCTAAATGAACGCTGATCAGCTGGCATTGATCAAGAGGCATGCTCAATAGCTGGGCGGCTTCGCCCGCGACAAAACGGTGGCTGGTACCGTGAAAGCCATAGCGTCGAATCCCCTCCTTTGTGTAGAGCTCGTAGGGCAGGGCGTACAGATAGGCATGGGGCGGCAGGCTTTGATGGAACGAGGTGTCGAACACCGCCACCTGTGGCAGTGCTGGAAACAGGCTGCGCGTCGCCAGGATTCCCTCCAGGTTGGCCGGGTTGTGCAGGGGCGCGAGTTTGCTGCACATCTCGATCTGTGCCAGCACCTGGTCGTCAACCAGGGTGGACGCCTGAAATGATTCTCCGCCATGGACCACCCGATGTCCGACGCCGAGTAATTGATCCGGACGGGTACCGGTCCGCTCGAGATAACCGAAAAGCGCCTGGATGGCAGCT
>CAYXVO010000564.1:0-2029 GCA_964467875.1 uncultured Pseudomonadales bacterium
AGGACCAACCCCTTCGATATCCTCCAGCTTGGAACTCCGGCGTTTCTTATCCCGGCGTTGGCGATGGCCCGTAATCGCAAAACGGTGGGCTTCATCACGCACCTGTTGGATCAGATGCAGCGCTGGTGAGTCGGGCCCCAAGTATATCATGTCGTGGCTGCCGCCCAGAATGAGAGTTTCAAAGCCCGGCTTGCGAGTCACTCCCTTGGCGACACCAACGATAAGAACGCCCGCCACCTGAAGCTCTTCCAGCACCCGGTCCGCGACACCAACCTGCCCCTTACCGCCGTCAATCAAGAGCACGTCGGGCAACTTGCCTTCGCCTGCCTTGGTCGAATCGTCTCCCTCTCCGCGCTTCAGCTTACTGTAACGCCGAGTCAGCGCCTGCTCCATGGCGGCGTAATCGTCACCCGGTGTAATACCGTTAATATTGAAGCGCCGATAATCCGATTTGAGTGGTCCGTTCTCTCCAAAAACGACACAGGATGCCACTGTCGATTCACCACTACTATGACTGATATCGAAGCACTCGATGCGCTGCGGCCGTGCGTCCAACGCCAATACGTCCCGCACAGCCTCCAGCCGCTGAAACTGGTTTTCACGACTAGCCAGATGGCTGCGCAACAATTGCTCGGCATTGGCCTGGGCCAGCTTTAGCCACTGAGCCCGGTCACTACGTACGCGACTGGCAATACGCACCTTGCGGCCACGCAATTCTTCCAACGCGGCGACAATGGCTTCGGTATCCGCAAGCTCATGACTAAGCACCAACTCATCCGGCACTTCTGTCGCATCGCGCTCGCCTAAATAATACTGACAAACGAAAGCACGTAGTACGTCACTTGGCTCAAGGTCCAGGGAGAGCTTGGGAAAATAGGATTTACTGCCCAGCACTCGCCCACCCCGAACGAAAATCAGCTGCACGCAAACCGCATCCTGCTCCTGATGAACCGCCAGCACGTCAACGGTGCCACCATCACCCACCTCCACCGATTGCTGTTCCTGAACATGGCGCAAGTGGTCAATCTGATCTCGCAGCTGGGCCGCCTTTTCAAACTCTAGGTTTGTCGAGGCCGTCTCCATGGCTCGGATCAACTCACGGATCAGCTCCGGATTCTTTCCTTCCAGGAACATCACGGCATGCCGCACGCTCTCAAGATAGCCCTCAGGCGAAATGAGATTGACGCATGGCGCACTGCAACGCTTGATCTGGTACTGCAGGCAGGGTCGAGATCGATTCCGGAAAAAGCTTTCTTCACACTGCCGGATCAGAAAGATCTTCTGCAGCCAGTTGAGACTTTCCCGCACCGCACCAGAACTTGGAAAGGGTCCGAAAAACCGCCCTCGCCCATTTCGGGATCGCGCTCGCCGGTAGGTCAGCGAGGGATAGTCAGGATGCTCTGACAAATGAATATAGGGATAGGATTTATCGTCCCGCAACAGAATGTTGTAGGGGGGATGCAGGGATTTGATCTGATTCTGTTCAAGCAACAGTGCTTCGGTTTCACTGTTGGTGACGGTCACTTCGATCGCTCGGATCCGGCTGACCATCGCCTGGTTCTTGATCGACAGACCCGTACCACGGAAGTAACTGGATACCCGGTTCTTTAAGTTACGTGCCTTACCGACGTACAAGACATTGCCGACATCATCCAGCATCCGGTAGACACCGGGATGGGTCGTCAGGTTTTTGAGAAAGGCCGCCACGTCAAACTCATGAGCGCCAGCCTTGGAAAGAGTCACTTCGCTATTCGATTCGTTCCGCATCTAACATGCCATGGCGCACCGCCAACAGAGTCAACTCAACATCACTGCTGATTTCCAATTTATCAAATATACGGTAACGATAACTGTTGACTGTCTTGGGGCTTAGGCACAGCTTGTCGGATATTTCCTGAACTTTCTGGCAACCGACGATCATCATGGCGATCTGCATTTCCCGCTCAGACAGCCGATCGAACACAGTCTTCTCAGCTTCAGGCTGAAACGGCCGCAGCGCCATCTTTTGCGCAATTTCCGGACTGATATA
>CAYXVO010000565.1:0-2012 GCA_964467875.1 uncultured Pseudomonadales bacterium
CATGACGCAAAAGGATAGTCGGTATTTACAGAACCAGCCCTCTGTCGCAAATGGCAGAACATTGTCAGCCGCTCCACTGTCACTAAGTATGTCCAGCCCTGGGATACGCACCACGGGATTTACGTAACGCAGCGTAATCCCGTGGACTAGCACTCAAAAATTTATCCGCTAACCCGTCTATGCTTTGACGAACGCACTGTGGCGAAGATGCTGTGGCTTACCCGTTGGAACGAATGTTCCGAAAGGAATGACGACATGAAAATTCACAGGAATGCCCAGGGCAAATGGGGAACGGCCATCCGCACGTCACTGCTCATGGCCTTGATGCTCGCGCCGTTGGGCCTGGCCCAGGCCGGTGAGCGGGAACAGGCGAAGCGGATGCACGACCGCATTGCCGGCGTGCCGCCATCCAGCGAAGTGCTCGATGAGATGGCCGACAACATCGCAACTGGCGACGCACTCGGCGCGGCCTATACCGCCATGCAATCCAGCGCCTTCTATGACGTGACCCTGAAGAACCTGGCCGCACCCTGGACCAACGAGGCCATGTCGCCCTTCGTACCGCTCAACGATTACACCGCCACGGTGATCGGCCTGGTGCGCGACGATGCGGATTTTCGCAGCCTGCTGTATGCCGATGTGCTCTACGAGGGCCGCGCCGGCCTGGGCCTGCCGCCCTACTCCACCAGCAACAACAACCACTATGAGGCACTGGAAGCCGGTGGCTACAGCCTGAAAGACGATCTGGTGCGAGTAGCCCAGTCCAGCCGCAACGGCTTGCCGTCCGATGCCACCGCCGGCGTGATCACCTCCCGCGCCGCCGCCCAGGCCTTTTTCAGTGCCGGCACCAACCGCGCCATGTTCCGCTTCACCCTGCTCAATCATCTGTGCAACGACCTGGAGCAGGTGAACGACGTCACCCTGCCGCCGGATCGCATCCGCCAGGATGTGTCCCGCAGCCCTGGTGGCGACAGCCGGGTGTTTCTGAACAACTGCGTGGGCTGCCACACCGGCATGGACCCCATGACCCAGGCCTTCGCTTCTTACGACTTCGCGTTCGACGCGGCCAATGACCCGGACGGCGTGCTGGGCCGTCTGGTCTATACCGCCAATCAGGTGCAGCCCAAGTACCACATCAACGCCGCCAACTTTAAGTACGGCTACATGACCCCGGATGATCGCTGGGACAACTACTGGCGCCAGGGCATCAACCGCCGCCTGGGCTGGGACAGCAGCCTGCCCGGCTCCGGCCAGGGCGCCAAGTCCCTGGGCCAGGAACTGGCCCACTCGGACGCCTTCGCCCAGTGCCAGGTGAAAAAAGTGTTCAAGAATGTCTGCCTGCGGGAGCCGGAAGATGCCAGCGACCGCGGCCGCATCGCCAGCATGGTGAGCTCGTTCAGATCCAGCGGCTACAACCTCAAGCAGGTGTTCGCCGAATCTGCCGTTTATTGCATGGGGGATTAAGGGATGAACGCAAACGCCATGACAAGCACACAACGCCGACTGCTGCCAGCCCTGCTACTGGCCCTCCTGACCCTGGCCGGCTGTAACAGTGGCGAGAGCACCCGCGCCCTGCCCAACACCAATGCACCGCCCGCTGGCACCAACTACAACGGGCCGGCACCGGCCACCGCCGACGTGCAGAACTTCAAGCGCGCGCTGTGGGACAACCTCGCCGGCGCCAACCGCTGCGGCAGTTGCCACGGCACCGACGGCCAGGCACCCACCTTTGTCCACGGCGGCGACATCAACACCGCCTATGCCCAGGCCAATACCGTGGTGAACCTGAGTGACCCCAGCCAGTCACCGCTGGTGAGCAAGGTCGCCGGCGGGCACAACTGCTGGGAGAACGACGACCAGGCCTGCGCCAGCATCATCACCAGCTATATCGAGAACTGGGCTGGCGGTTCCAGTGGCAGCGTTAAGACCGTGGAATTGCGTGCGCCAGCGGACAAGGATCTCGGAGCAATCAAGGTATTTCCCAGCGATAGCGCTGCCTTCGACGCAGGTAT
>CAYXVO010000566.1:0-2007 GCA_964467875.1 uncultured Pseudomonadales bacterium
CGCAGCCACCGAGCCGGTTGCCCAAGGTTCCAGCCGGGTCAAGCAGCTGTCCGCCGAGGTGCACTCCACCCTGGTCCAGCAGCGCAGCCGTACCACTGAAACCAGCGCCGCCATGAGCGAAATGGGCGCCAGCTCGACCCAGATCGCGCAGAACGCCCACGAGGCGGCGTCCGCCGCCGAAGCAGGACTGGGTGAAACCGAACAGGGTGACCGCCAGGTGCAGGAGGCGACACGGCAGATTGCGGCGCTGGCCGCGCATCTGGACGGCGTGACCCAGGTAATCGCCCAGGTGGACAAGGATTCCGACGAAATTACCAGCGTTCTCGACATCATTCGCTCCATTGCCGACCAGACCAATCTGCTGGCGCTCAACGCCGCCATCGAAGCCGCCCGCGCCGGCGAAGCCGGGCGCGGCTTTGCGGTGGTGGCCGACGAAGTGAGAAGCCTGGCGGCTAAAACCCAGCAATCCACCGCCAACATCAACAGCACCATCGAGCGTCTCCAGGGCGCCACGGCAGACGCCGTGCGCAAGGCCAAGGAAGCTAACGAGCTCGCCCTGCAGAGTGTGCAGGGTGCCGAACAGGCTAGCGCGAGCCTGCGAAAGATTCGCGCCAGCATCAGCACCATCACCGACATGAACACCCAGATCGCCACGGCGACGGAAGAACAGCTGCAAGTGTCGGAAGCCATTCTGCGCGACGTGACCTTTATCCAGGACGGTAACGAAGCCAATACCGCCAGTTCCGAGCAGTTGGCGGCAGTCAGCGGGGACATGGCGGAGTCGGTTTCGGTGCTGCGCTCCATTGCAGGTCAATTCCGTCTCTAGATTGCAGTTCAGTTCCGTCTCTAGGTCTCCAGACAGGGCTGCGGGTTGGAAGCGGCGCGTGGTTTGTGCGTGCCAAGGCAGGGAGTTGCCAATAGGAATGAGGGGGCCGGAAATGACGTTTCAACGATCACAAAATTCAAACAAGAGGTAGTTGCCGTATGTCTTTAGCGCGCGCGATTCGAGCGAGTATGTTGGCCGGCCTGGTTGCCGTGCCCGTGTCACCGGCCATGGCCGAAATTCAGTGGAACGGCTTTCTGTCGGTGGGAGCCGGCAAGACGTTTGGCAGCGAGGAACAGCATGCTGGCTACGGCGAGGATGTTTCCTTTGGGCCTGACTCTGTGTTGGGTTTGCAGGCATCATCCGACTTGGGTGAAAACCTGTCGGTGACTGGCCAGTTGGTGACACGCGGCGAGAGCGGAGAAGTGAAGGCCGAATGGTTGTATCTGAGCTATCAGTTCAATCCAAACCTGCGGGTCAACGTCGGCCGTCAGCGGCTTCCCCTGTTTTTGCACTCGGACTACCTGGACGTCGGCTACGCCTATCATTTCCAGCGCCCACCTACATCCGTTTATAGCTCGCCGATCAACTCGGGCGACAATATCACGCTGCTGTACGATCGTATGATGGGACCGGTGGAGGCAAAGTTACAGCTGTTCACCGGCAGCTATAACGAACGCGGGCTTACTGTTGACGGCACGGACGGCGAGTTGAATCTCAACATCCATCAAAACACGGGCGGTGCCCTGACGCTGATCTATGACAGCTGGCTGACGTTCCGGGCCAACTATGTCTCTTCGAATATCACCATCGATGGCCCGGGCTACGCCGGTGTAACCGGTATCCGGGCTCTGGCAATTACAGCCGGGAATAATACGGTCGCCGAGGCATTCGACACTGATAAAGCCAAATATACCTTCGCCGGTGTGGCGGTGTCCGCCGATCTGGATGACTACCTGCTGATGGCTGAAGCCACTGAAATCAAAATGGACAACAATGACCAGGAAACGAAGGCCTTTTACGTTTCGGCCGCTCGCCGCTTTGGCAGCTTCATGCCTTATGTGACACTGGAACGCTCTGAAGTGCGGAGCAACAGCGACCTGTACCGGGATATTGTTGTCACGGATCCTGCAAGCTTGAATGCCAAACTGCGTGGCGCCGTAAATGCCTATGCTAATGGCGTG
>CAYXVO010000567.1:0-2004 GCA_964467875.1 uncultured Pseudomonadales bacterium
CACCGATGGGGGTTTCCATGGAGATCGGCTCTTTGGCGATCTTCAGCACCTTGCGCACTTTCTCTTCCGGCATATCCATGCGCTTGCCCAGTTCTTCCGGGGTGGGCTCGCGACCCATCTCCTGCAGCATCTGACGGGAGATCCGGTTGAGCTTGTTGATGGTCTCGATCATGTGCACCGGAATCCGGATGGTGCGGGCCTGATCCGCGATGGAGCGGGTGATGGCCTGCCGGATCCACCAGGTGGCGTAGGTCGAGAACTTGTAACCACGGCGGTATTCGAACTTGTCCACAGCCTTCATCAAACCGATGTTGCCTTCCTGAATCAGGTCCAGGAACTGCAGGCCGCGGTTGGTGTACTTCTTCGCAATGGAGATCACCAGACGCAGGTTGGCTTCCACCATTTCCTTCTTGGCGCGGCGAGCCTTGGCTTCACCGATGGAAATGCGGCGGTTGATTTCCTTGATGTCTGGAATGCTCAGGCCGACGTCGTTCTCTACCAGGGAGATCCGACGCTGCAAGCGAACGAGTTCTTCCTGGCGTGCGGCAATGGCGGGCGCATAATCAGCTTTCTTCTTGATCAGTTCCTTGGTCCACTCGAGATTGGTCTCGTTGCCAGGGAACTGCTTGATGAAATCCTTGCGTGGCATTCTGCAGTCGCGGGTACAAATCCGCATGATGTCGCGCTCATAGGCACGGACATTGTCATTGGTGGTGCGGATATTGGTAACCAGCTGTTCGAACTGACGCTGGGCCAGCTTAAACGGGGAAAAGATGCGCCCCAATTCTTCATACTCGGCTTGGGACTGCTTGGAATCACGGCCATACTTGGCCGCGGCGGCCTCGGCCTTTTCCAGCTGATTGCGCAGATCAGTAAAACGAATGCGTGCCAGTTCCGGATCGGGGCCGCTCTCGGTCTCTTCGTCACTGCTGGAGGAGGCGTCTTCGTCCTCATCCTCATCATCTTTTTCATCCGCCGCTTTGGCGCTGGCGGGCTCTTCGAACTCCGCTTCGGATTCGGTGGGCAGGGCTTCTTCCGCGTCAGGATCGAGATAGCCGCTGATCACGTCGCTCAATCGGCCCTGTTCGTTTACCGTGCGGTCATAGGATTCCAGAATGGATTGCACGGTACCGGGATAATATGCCAAGGCAGCCATGACATCTCGCAGGCCTTCTTCAATGCGCTTGGCAATGACAATCTCGCCTTCCCGCGTCAGAAGTTCAACGGTACCCATTTCCCGCATGTACATCCGCACCGGGTCGGTTGTACGGGACGCATCGCCCTCGACCGCGGCCAGTGCGGCGGCGGCTTCGGCAGCGGCGGCTTCGTCGGCCGTATCGCTGTCCGTCATGAGCAGGGTGTCCGCATCTGGAGCTTCTTCACAGACTCGAATGCCCATGTCGTTGATCATGCGGATGATGTCTTCAACCTGATCCGGATCTGCAATATCCTCCGGCAGGTGGTCGTTCACTTCTGCGTAGGTGAGATAACCTTGCTCCTTACCTCGGGCGATGAGATCTTTCAGACGGGACTTTTGGGAGTTGCCAGACATATTCACCCTGCAAAACTGGTTGCGGAAAGGATCAAAAATAAACGGATATTATAGCTTGAAACGGTCAAAACTGCTATATCGCCTCTATATGGAGGCGGATGGCGGGAGTTCAAGGGAGAGTGCCGAGAGATTGGAGAATCCGCGTAATGATAGAGTGCAGACGCCCTTCTGTCCAGTAACGACGCCGCGCCGCGCTGCGGTCAGTCGTGGATTTCCGGCTTACGATTGTCTCTGTGCACTTACTGCTTGAGGGTCGAAAGTCGGCGCAACTCCGCCAGCTCCTCGTCGTTCAGATGGCCTTCGGCCCCGAGCTTTTCCGCCAGTACCTGCTGGCGTTGGTCGCGCCAACGTTTCTCCGCCAGGCGCAGCGCGGCGAGCCCTTGGTGTTTGGCGGTTTCTGCGTCCGGCATCAATTCGATGCCATTGAGTGCTGATGTTGCAATTGAATTTAC
>CAYXVO010000568.1:0-1995 GCA_964467875.1 uncultured Pseudomonadales bacterium
GCCCACGCCCGCCTGCAGGAATTTGCGCCCCACCGATGGCATCGCCTCGTAAAGGTCCACCGCCACACCGGCCCCACTCAGCACTTCGGCGGCCATCAGCCCGGCCGGGCCGCCGCCGATCACAACCACGTTCGGCGGTGTGATTTGCATTCCGTCTGTCATACGTCGCTATGCCCTTTTCACCCGCACTGCTTTTCACACTGAAGACCGCTGTCTGGCCATGAGGCGTGATCGCTGGCACAGGCCCAGTGTTGAGACGGATCGAATGGGCCGAATTGTATCAAGAAGGCTTTGCAGGTGGGACCTTTGTTTGAAACGCGGCGTTAGCCACCATCTCAGCAAACGGAGGAGCCCTGCGGCGGGTTGCTGTATGATCCAGACCAGTTGCAAACCCATGAAAGCAGGTCATCCACTCTTTCACCAATCTGGAATCATGCCATGTCACTACTGCCGCACATCGAGATCGAGCCGGCCACCCCGGCCACGGTCAGCGTCCTCATCCTCCATGGCCTTGGCGCCAGCGGTCACGACTTCGAGCCGTTGATCCCCGAGCTTCAGTTACCGACGTCCGCCGCCGTACGCTTCATTCTGCCCCACGCGCCCTCCATTCCCGTGACCATCAATGGCGGTTATGTGATGCCCGCCTGGTATGACATTCTAGCCATGGACCTGCACCGCACGGTGGATGAAGCCCAGTTGCTGGCGTCTGCCCAAGCCACCCAGAAATTCATAGACCGGGAAATCGAGCGCGGCATCGACAGCCGGCGAATCATCGTCGCCGGCTTCTCCCAGGGTGGTGCGGTTGCCTTGCAGGCCGCCCTGACCTATCACCGCCCCTTGGCTGGCGTTTTGGCGCTTTCGACCTATCTGGCGCTTGAGCCGGCGGCGGAGCAGCGCCTGGCCAACCAGGACATTCCCATCGAGATCTACCATGGCACCGCCGACTCGATCGTGGCGGAAGCCCTCGGCCGGCGAAGCTGTGAGCGACTGCGTGAACTCGGCTATCAACCCCGCTATAAGAACTATCCGATGGAACACAGCCTTTGCATGGAGGAAGTGGCTGATATCTCCGCCTGGCTGCAAGCCCGGCTCCAAATTGCCTGACGGCTAAGCTGTTTGTTGAGAATGACGCGATCAGCCTGACCCACGAGTCAGGCCTCGCTACCGCATTCCGCACTCGCCGAATACTGTCCTGACTCGCCCTCCCTTGTTTGTACTCACATTGCGGATCTGCTGCTGCAAAAGCCGTCTGTGCCAAAGGTTGCGAAATACTCGATTACGTTAAGAGTTGTTACCACCGCTCGCCCCGCCCCAATCTTCAACTAATGTAAAAAGTGAGCCACCGCGTTGACAGCGAAGGAATGTCCTGTAGACAGACTTTCCCTCATCTGCTCCACAGGCCTAATCCGGCCAGGTCGTGAACCTGGCGTCGGGCCGCTACGGAGCACTCAGTCGCGGTGCTTTATGGAGTACATCGCAAGCGAGTGTTAATCAGATGCCAATTTCCACAAAGCAAAAAACAAATTCGGTTTCTGTCTGGAGTCTGCTCGCGGTACCAGTATTTTTGCTGGCCGGCTGCGGCGGTGGCGGTGGCGGCTCTGAATCCGCGCAGGATGGCAGCGATACCAACCGCGCGCCCTCACCCTCAGCCACACTCATCGTTGAAGGTGTTGCGCTCAAAGGCGCCATTGCCGACGGCCTCGTCACCGTACACGCCGTGGAAGAACACGCCGGTTACCACCAGATTGCCCCCACACCACTGGCCAATGCGGTTCGTACCCTAGCCGACGGTAGCTTTCGCATTCAGTTGAGCTCACCCACCAACAGTGCGCTGGTCGTGCGCGTAGCGGCCGATGATAAGACTCTGATGCTGTGTGATGTCAGTGCCGGCTGCCGCAATTCCCGGGGCGGACTGGTACCTTTCGGCAACGCCATGCGCCTGCCGCCCGATTTTGCCATGACGGCTGCGATCTCTGCGGTACGCGGAGCCCGCGT
>CAYXVO010000569.1:0-1975 GCA_964467875.1 uncultured Pseudomonadales bacterium
ACTGATTGCTATTGATTCGGGCCAATGTCTCCCGATTCAACAAATGATAGGTGGGGTGATCACCACCACGGGTTAAGGGCGTATGGATACTGATGGTAGGACAGCTTAGCACCGTCTCAAGATCGACCAGATCCTTAACACCTTGCTCACGCAAGGGCGGATCACACGCCAGCACCTCGTAGCCCAGCGCTTGCAACGTGCGCTTCAAGCGTGAGCCGACATTGCCAAGCCCGATGATGCCGACCCTGGATTCACCCCAGCGGCGCCCTAACTGCTCATTCATCACAGCCAGGACACTGAGCACATATTCCACGACCGACGTTGCGTTGCAACCCGGCGCATTGGCAAAGCGAATCCCCTGCTGCTGCAGATAAGCCTGATCCACATGATCGCAGCCTATCGTGGCGGTACCAACAAAGCGGACCCGGCTGCCGGCCAGCAGATCCGCATCGACAGGAGTCACCGACCGTACCAGCAACACGTCCGCGTCGCGAACTTGCTCCGGGCGCAGTTTGCGTCCGGGAAGCGCGACTATCTCGCCGAATTCCTTAAAGAACTCGTGGAGCAGCGGGATATTCTCGTCGGCAACGATTCGCACGGAACAGCCTAGGCCACCAACTCAGGCCCGGGATGCACCAGACTCAGTTTCTGACCAATATACTTTTCAATTTCAGGAATCAAAAACGAGTCATCTTCGCATGCAAAGCTGATGGACACGCCGGTGCTACCCGCACGACCGGTACGACCAATCCGATGCACGTAATCCTCCGGATCTTCCGGCAGGTTGTAGTTGATGACGTGGGAGACGCCTTCGACGTGGATCCCGCGGCCAGCTACATCGGTGGCCACAAGCACACGTACCTGACCGTCCCGGAACCGCTCCAGCGTCTTCAGACGCTTTTGCTGGGGAAGCTCGCCGGAGATCATGGCCGAACTAATGGACTTTTGGCAGAGGTAGTCATTCAAGCGTCGGGTTTCATCGCGCCGGTTGCAGAAGATGATCACACGCTCCGCCTCGGGTTGCTGGCGCAGCAAATTGACGACCAGCTTGGGCTTTTGGTCGGACGAAATCATGTAGATGATCTGTTCAACCCGCTCTGCGGTGACTTGGGTCGGGGCAATTTCAATCATGGCTGGCTTGTTCGTCCAGCGATCGGCCAGTGCCAGAATGTCCTCACTGAAGGTGGCGCTGAACAGCAGCGTCTGCCGGCCCGGCCGGCTCGCCGCACGTACAATCCGCTTCACATCCGGAATAAAGCCCATGTCCAGCATGCGGTCGGCTTCATCAATTACCATGACTTCCACCTGATCCAGATAGACATCGCGGGATCCGGCGAAATCGAGCAGGCGTCCGGGCGTGGCGATCAGAATGTCGACTGCTTCGTGGCGCAGACGCTCACGCTGCTGGTCATAGGACATGCCGCCCACTACCGCCAGCACATTAAGCCCGGCCGGCGTTGCCAGGGCCACCGCATCCCGTTCGATTTGCAGCACCAGCTCGCGCGTTGGCGCGATCACCAATGCTCTCGGCTCACTAGCATAACGCTCGGCAACCGGAATCGGCTGGCTTAGGCAGCGCTGAATGGCGGTAATGAGAAATGCCGCGGTCTTGCCCGTACCGGTTTGGGCCTGGCCAATAATGTCCTTGCCCTGCAGGGTTTCCGGCAGCGTCTCCGCCTGAATCGGCGTGCACTGGGTGAAGCCTTGGGCGGCAATGGAGCTCAACAGGCGCGGGTCGAGACCGAGCTGTGCGAACGTGGTCGGCTCAACCTCGGCCTGACCGGGTACTTCAGGAACCGGCGTGCTGGCGGTGGTTGATTCGTCTTGTGAGGCCATAGATACTCCGTGTGACATAGATGTCCGATCGATTTTGGCCCTGGATGCCGCACTTGTGCCCGATTCAAACGGGCTTTCTGGCGGCTTCGCGGGCGCGGGGTCAGAGGTCTCCAATGGCGCACTCCGGATAGCGTGGGTC
>CAYXVO010000570.1:0-1972 GCA_964467875.1 uncultured Pseudomonadales bacterium
TGATAGGGTAATTCAAGCTCACAAAGCAATTCACGGACGGGCCGTGAATAAGGGCTGGACTCAAAGCTATACAGTGTCAGGCCTTGTGCGGCCGGCTTGGCGGGCCGCGCCTTCACACCCGCGCCCAGGCGCAGACCGGTCGCCAGTTGGGACAGCAGCAGATTGCGACGACTGGCCGCGAGCTGCGCTGGCGCGTCGCAGCCACGATACTGGCGAAATAAATAATCGATTATAGCCTGGGCACCCGTGAGCCGGGTGCCGGTTTCCGGATCAAACAGAAACGGCACCTCGGAATGGCCCGATAGCTCCCGCAAGCGATCGAAGTGACGGGAGCCTCCTTCCGGGCAGGGGAAAATCATGACATCCAGATTCAGCTCAGTCAGCGCCTCACGCACTAAGCGGCACTCGGGTGCTCCTTCGCGATCGTAAAGCTCGGAAAGTTGAGTGGGCTGGATTAGATTATGGCGACCGAGGGTGCCTCGCCAGCCACGCACGGTAGAAGCCAGCGTGGAGCCAAGCAGATTGAATAAAGCGTACATGGAGCGTTCCTTGTTTCCCGATAAGCAGAGGGACACCAGCAGGGACCTGCGTGACGTCCGACCAGGGCCAGACATGTGCTACGCCGCACAATAAGGCTTTGATCCGCCTGCTGTCCAGGCACCTCGACCAGGATCTCTTTCAATCCCTTTCTTTCAGCTCTTCTCTTTGAATTCTTTTCTTCAAACGCTTTTCTTAACTCTTTTCCTTTAACCCTTTCATCTCGTACAAACGCTGATCGGCAATCTTGAGAATCTCTTGCACCGTCCATTCGCGCAAGTCGTCGGTGGCTGCGACCCCGTAACTGAGGCAAACCGGAACCGATACCGTCTGATAACGCAGCGGGTTACCCCACAACTCCTCGCGGGCACGCGCCGCGATTACGTCCGCTCCCTGGCGCGACTGATTCGGCAGCAGCAGAATAAATTCGTCGCCAGCGAAGCGAAACAATGAGTCACTGCGTCGGATCAATTCGCCCAAGCGGTCTGCCACATGCCGCAGATAATAATCACCGCAGTCATGTCCGTGGGTATCATTGACCTGTTTGAAGTCATCACAATCGAAGAACACGATTGACAATGGCAGACTATGGCGTTGCGCACGGCTCAGTTCCTGGCCCAGGGTTTCTTCCATTTCGCGGCGGTTACGCAACCGCGTCAAACTATCGCGCGTGGCCAGAAAATGAACCTGCTCCTGCGCTGACACGGATGCCAGGCAGAGTGATGCCTTGACTGCCAACTGACGGAGAAAGAAGCTTTCTTTATCCGGCTGATAGCGCTCGGGCGAAACCGATCCGAGATTCAGGCTCCCCAGCAGCTTGCCCTCCCTGACCAAGGGCAAAATCGCCAGAGAACCGAGCTCTTGCCGCACCATTGGCGGCACCAGCGGCCAGTATTGAGCCAACCGCTCATTGGCCAGTATGGGGTCGCGACGACATTGGGTCAGACTGTGGTAGTCCGGTGCCGAGCAGCGGGTCGGCAGGTTACGACCATCCTGGTCCGCCTCCATGGCAAGCGCATCGAAGATCGGTTGATTTACCAAGGCATCGGTCAACGTTAACCAAACATGTTCAACCTGAAAAGTTTCCCGCACCAGTTCCGGCAAGCGCTGAAAATACACGCCAAGACGCGTGACATTGAGAATTTGCACCTCAATGTCGAATAATTTGCGCGCGATCTCTTCATTCCTGCGGACGCGCTCGACTAGTTCCGCAACCGTTTGCATAGCGATGCTCTAAAGCCTTTATTAACCGGAAAGCCCATGCCTTTAAGGGCCGTCCTTGAAGAGTAGCAGGTTGTAGTCATTCTTCCCGCCCGTACTCTCGAAGTTTTTGTGGAGAAAAGAGTTGACTCCCCCTCCAAGGATCATTAATATACGCGCCATGTTGATGCGGGGTGGAGCAGCCTGGTAGCTCGTCGGGCTCATAACCCGAAGG
>CAYXVO010000571.1:0-1968 GCA_964467875.1 uncultured Pseudomonadales bacterium
CCTCATCGTAATGGGCGTCTCCGGCTCCGGTAAAACCACTCTTGGGCGACGCCTGGCCGAGCGGCTGGGCTGGCCGTTCCAGGAAGGTGACGACTACCACCCCGCTGCCAACGTGACCAAGATGTCGCAAGGCGTGCCTCTGACCGATGATGATCGTCGTCCCTGGTTGCAGGCACTCAAGCAGTTGATCGATGACCAGATCGAGCGGGACGAGTCGATGGTGCTCACCTGCTCCGCGCTCAAGCAGGCCTATCGAGACAGGCTCACGAACGGCCGCGACAACGTCCGCTTCATCTACCTCCAGGGCTCGCACGATGTCATCCGGGAACGGGTCCGGCGCCGCCATGGGCATTACATGCCGGTGGATCTGCTGCAAAGCCAGTTCGATACTCTGGAAGAGCCGACTGATGCCATCCGCGTGAATATTGAGTGGTCGCCGGAGCGGATGGTGGAGGCTGTGATGGAGCAGTTGGCCACGGGGTCAGGCGGGGAATCGCGATAGCCTGCATTGATCCAATTCTCCAGCCCCGTTACCCTACCCTCCTCCCAAAACCAACCCAGGGCTGCACATGACCCTCGATAACTTCCTCGAAAAGCTCAAACATAGCCCCGAATTCCTCGAATTTACCGACACCATGGCGGTGATTGAGTCTCTCTACGACTTCACCCCCACGGCCTTCCAGAACGGCGCGCAAAACAATGAGGCGGGGCAGAATAACGGCTCCTGTAAACTGTTCGATTTCGCCAAACTGCAGGGTTTCAGTGAGGCCCAAACATTAGCCTGCTTCGGCGCTTTTTACCGCAACGACGTGCTGCAGCATCCCGAGGCCACGGACCACCAGAACATCCGCAACTTCATGACCAGCGGCTGGTCGGGCGTCCACTTTGAAGGGCTTGCCCTGCAGCCACGCGCGTAAGCCTCGATGGCCGAATCCCAGCTAAAAGGAAATCCGATGAAACTGATGGTGCAAGGCGCCCCCGTTTACCTGGTGGATGAAGGCAGCGGTCCACCCGTCCTGTTTCTTCACGGCAATCCGGATACCTCGGATGTGTGGCATGAGCAGATCAGACACCTCAGCCCGCAGTATCGCTGCCTGGCGCCGGACCTGCCGGGTTTCGGCCGTTCCCTGGCGCCGGCGGGATTCGATTATTCCCTCGATAGCCTCTCGGCGTACGTCGACGATCTGCTCGCCGCCCTGAAGATCGACGAGCCGGTCCATCTGGTGGTGCATGATCTGGGTGGCCCCATGGGGCTGGCCTGGGCGGTGCAGCATCCGGACCGGGTGCGCAGTCTGGTAGTCATCAATACGGTGTTTTTCTCCGATTACCGCTGGCACTTCTGGGCGCGCATCTGGCGCACGCCGCTGCTGGGCGAACTTAGCATGAAGATCATGAACCGCTGGGCCTTTCGCCTGGAACTCAAGCGCGGCTCCCGCAAGTTGACCCAGGAACAGATGGACCAAACCTATGACCTGTTTACGCCAGAGATGCGCCGCATGGTCCTGCGCTTTTACCGGGCCCTGACGCCAAGCAAGCTGAAGCACTGGGAAGAGGCGCTGCCGAACCTAACATCCCGGGTGCCGGTGCTGGCGCTGTGGGGGGACCAGGATCCTTACCTGCCCAAACAGTTCGCCCGCCGTTTTGGCGCCAAGCAAGTGGTTCATTTTCCCGACTGCGGCCATTGGCTGTCGGTGGAGGCGGCCGCGGACGTGTCGGGTCAGATGGAGGCTTTCTTCGCCGACCAGACCACCTGAGCCGCGCGCTCCATCTCTAGCCCCGGTGGCGTTATCTCTACAATGCTGTAGAGCAGCCGACACCAAGGAGACGGTCATGGGAGAAGAAACCCTCGCCAGCGCCACCAACAACCAGATGATGGCGGAAGAACTGAACGAACTGATCCAGCTGAATTTCGATGCCATCGAGGCCTATCAGGTCGCCATCGAGCGGTTGGACAATGCGGAATATCGC
>CAYXVO010000572.1:0-1417 GCA_964467875.1 uncultured Pseudomonadales bacterium
CGGTCGATGGTATCGCGCAGTTCACTCCATTGGTCCGCGCGGGTGTCGAAGGCGATGGCTTGAGTGGTTGGTGCCATGGTAGACGAAGCTCCTTGTCCGCGCCCTTGTCACTGTTTCTAGGCCAATTTCGACAACAGTATACTGTCCTCAACGCCAGCCGTTTTTGCGTTGACTACTGTGCCAAGGACTGCCACTGATGAATCATGGAGATCTGGTCGAACGCAAGAACGACCACCTGGATATCGTGCTCAATACGCGCCAGCAGCAACCATCGGTCGACACCGGGTTGTCCCGGTTTCGCTTTACCCACTGCGCGCTGCCACAGCTGCACCTGGATCAAATCGATCTCAGCGTCTCGTTTTGCCAGAGGCGCATGCGCGCGCCGCTATTGATCAGCTCCATGACCGGCGGCGCGCAACGGGCCGCAGTAATCAACCGCCATCTGGCGGAAGCGGCGGAAGCGCTCGGTATTGCACTGGGTGTTGGCTCGCAACGGGTCGCGCTGCAATTGGGGCATGATCAAGGCTTGACCCGCGATTTGCGACGCTTGGCTCCCAGTATTCCGCTCCTGGCCAACATCGGCGCCGCCCAAATCCGAGACTCCGGCCTCGATTGGGCCCGGCGCGCGGTCGATATGATCGGCGCCGATGCGCTTATCGTGCATCTTAATCCCTTGCAGGAAGCGGTGCAGCGCGGCGGTGACCGCGACTGGCGTGGCGTGCTGGACGCCATTGCACGGCTGGTTGGGGCGCTGGAGGTGCCGGTGGTGGTCAAGGAAGTTGGCGCCGGCATTTCCGCAGCGGTGGCGCGGGACCTGGTTCAGGTGGGGGTGGCGGCAATCGACGTGGCGGGTGCCGGTGGCACCAGCTGGGCCCAGGTGGAAGCGGAACGAGCGGATACCGAAGCGGCGCGGCAAGTCGCCCAGGCTTTTGCCGGCTGGGGCATTCCCACCGCACAAGCGCTTGTAGCGGTGCGGGAGGCTTTGCCAGAGACGGTCTTGATCGCCTCGGGCGGAATCCGCGATGGCGTCGATGTCGCCAAGGCCATCCGTCTCGGAGCCAACCTGGTGGGTCAGGCCGCCGCGGTACTTTCCAGCGCCATGGACTCTACCGAGGCCGTGGTGGCGCATTTCGAGGTGCTGATCCGGCAACTGAGAATCGCCTGTTTCTGCACGGGTAGTGCTGATCTTAATGCCTTGCGTCGGTCCCCAATGGAGCGCGACGGTGTGCCCCTGGAGCCTTTTCCATGAGCCACTTTGCGGTGATCGCACCGCCGCTGCCCAGTCACTACCGCGTGCTGCAGGCCCTAGCCCAGGAATTGGTCGAGCGCGGCCATCGGGTAACCTTCATCCACCAGGCAGAGGCCGCCGCCTGGCTCAGCGACCCACGCATTGGATTCTGTGCCGTCGGCCAGGACA
>CAYXVO010000572.1:1427-1954 GCA_964467875.1 uncultured Pseudomonadales bacterium
AGCCACCCCGCAGGCTCGTTACGCCAGACCCTACAGCGCGCCGCCCGCCCCGGCGGGCCTTGGGGCCTGCACCGGCTGGTAGTCGATATGAGCCGCGCCACCGACATGCTGTGCCGGGAAGTGCCGGCCAAACTGCTGGCCCTGCAGGTGGATGCTCTTCTGTGCGACCAGATGGAAGCCGCCGGTGGCCTGATTGCCGAAGCCGCCGGCCTGCCTTACGTCTCGATTGCCTGCGCGCTGCCGGTCAACCGCGAGCCGGGTGTGCCCTTGCCGGTGATGCCCATGGATTATCGAACCGGTGAGCAGGCGGAAAAAATCTACGCCGGCAGCACCCAGGTGTACGACTGGATCATGAGCCCCCACCGGCGCACGGTCGCCCGTCACGCCCGGCGCTTGGGGCTGCCGGCGCGGGACGGATTGCACGAGTGCCTGTCGCCCTACGCCCAGATCAGTCAGACCATTAAGGGCTTCGATTTCCCGCGCCAGGCGCTGCCCGCGCACTTTCATGGGGTCGGGCCGCTGCGCCC
>CAYXVO010000573.1:0-1937 GCA_964467875.1 uncultured Pseudomonadales bacterium
GTGGTCCATCGTTACCAGAATGGTGAGGAGCAGGAACGACTTCTGCATCTGGATGGGGAGCGCCGGGAAATTCGAAGGCAAGGAGACAAAATCATCTGTATTCTGCCTGGCAAGGAAACCCTGGAACTGGAGCATAGTCTGCCGTCGGGACCTTTTTCGGGACCCTATGCCGCCAGCCCGATCCTGCCCGCGGAGCAGTACCGTCTGACGCTCACTGGTGGCGGGCGAGTCGCCGGTTATGACGCGGTGAAGCTGGCGGTGATGGCGCAGGACGATTATCGCTACAGCTATCTGCTCTGGCTCGACAAGCAAACCGCGCTCCCCCTTAAGTCGCTGGTGTTGAATAAGCAGGGTGAGGTGCTGGAACGGATGCAGTACACGACCCTCACCATCGACTCCCCCATTGATGATCCAAAACTCGCTTTGCCAGCGCCGGTGAAAGAGCAGCCCATTTCGGGTGTGACGGAGGCCAAGGCGGAACCGGCTGCGTTGGTGCAATGGCGCCCGCAGTGGCTGCCACCTGGTTTTCAGGAAGTTCCGGCACTGGTGACCCGGGTGGATGGCCAGGGCACACGCGGCACGGATAGTCTCGTTTATTCCGATGGCATGTCGGCTTTCAGCGTGTTCATTGAGCCTGTCGGGCGCAAGCCGGCTCCAGAAGGCGTCTCGCAGACCGGTGCTACCATCGCCTATGCGCGCTCCACCGAGTGGGCGGATAGTTATTACATGATTACCGTCGTGGGCGAGGTGCCAAAGGCGACCGCTCAGCGTGTGGCGGAGTCGGTGCGGGCCAAGCAGCCATGAGCGGGGCCGTAGCGTTGCGGAGGAGTTTGCGGTGATAGAAGAGTCGGGTCGGGTCGTCGCCGTGGAGGGTGACCAGGCTTGGGTGCGTACGATTCAGGTGAGCACCTGCCAGAGCTGTGCGGCCCGTAAAGGTTGTGGTCAGGGTCTCATGAATACGCTGGGGGCGGGACGCGGGACCGAGGTTCGTGTCACCAATGTGCTCGACGTCAGCGTCGGCGATGACGTTGTGCTGGGGGTGCCGGAAGATGCATTGCTGCGGGCTTCGGCACTGATGTATCTGGTGCCGTTGCTGATGATGATCGGGGCGGCGGTGGCGACACGGCAGTGGATTACGGTCGTCGACGGTTGGATCGCGCTGGCGGGACTGGCTGGGTTGCTGCTGGGATTTGTGCTGGTGGGTCAGGTGTGGGTGCCGCATGTGCGTGAGGCGGACTTCCAGCCTCGATTGCTGCGTCGTCTCGTGCCGGGGGCGCGCGCGATCAGTCCCAAGGCTTCTGGTTGTTCCATGCCTGTTTAGCGCCCCTCATGGTTGCCCGATGTTTGGGTTTGCTTCCACTTACCTGAAGTTTAAGATTAGTGCCGGTGTCGAACTGCTACGACGGTCGACTGTCATGACAGGCGGTTCCCAGGGCATCTCGTCCGTCTATAGATTCTGTACTTCCAGATTGGAGTTGGTATGAAACCGTCAAATTCGTGGTTGCCCCTGATTTTTCTCTGCTTTTCAGTTCTCACCATGCGACCGGCGCTTGCGGTCAATTTGCCCGATTTTACTCAGTTGGTGGAAAATGTCGCGCCCGGTGTGGTGAATATAAGCACGACCCGCAAGACCGACCCGGCCGCAGCCGGTGGAATGGGTGGCCAGCCGGGAGCGGAAGAAATCCCCGAATTCTTTCGCCATTTCTTCGGTGACCAGTTCGGACAACCCGGCGCTCCCCAGATGCAGTCCATGGGTTCCGGCTTCATTATTTCAAAAGATGGCTATGTCCTGACCAATAATCACGTTATCGAGGGCGCCGATGAAGTGGTGGTGCGCCTGAACGACCGGCGCGAGCTGATCGCAGATGTGGTGGGCGACGACCTCAAAACGGACCAGGCCCTTCATAAGGACGAGCGTCAGACGCTGCCTCCGGTGC
>CAYXVO010000574.1:0-1924 GCA_964467875.1 uncultured Pseudomonadales bacterium
GATAGTTCTTGGTGGTGGGAATGAACAGCCCGCCATGCTTGATAAAAGGCATGTAGGCAGCATAAAGCACGGCCTTGTCTTTGATAGTCAAAGTCAAGATTCCGCTTCGGGCTCCGAACTGGGGCATCATCTGGATATACTCACTGTACCGTCGGGCGCTGGATTAGGGTTAAGGGCATGCAGGGTGAAAGCACACATCGTCTGGACTCTGTCACCGTTCATTATCAACGTTTGTAAAGAATAGCAGCTGATATAAAAGTAGCTGCTGAGTGCATCCGCAGCAAACCAAATTATATATGTATCGGTTACGGATTCTGCGAATGTTATGGTATAACACTGCCCGCCGATCTCAATTTTGCCGCAATTCAGGAGAGAGTACCGATGGTCCAGCGATTTTTTATGGGTGCACTTCCTTTGCGACTGGGCTTTGCCCTCGCCCTGAGCCTGGGCACCAGCTTGGCCTTCGCTCAACCGCCCCAGGTGCTGGTTTCAATCAAGCCATTGCAGCTCATAGCGACGGCGATCGCCGGCGATGAACTCGTCATTGACCGCTTGCTGGACCCTGCGGCGAGTCCTCATCAGTATCAATTAAAGCCCTCCGAAGCACGCAAACTGATCGAAGCGGATGCAATGATCTGGGTCGGCCCGGATCTTGAGACTTTTCTGAACCAGGTCATCCGAAACACCCGCTCCAAACAGACCTTAACACTGACGCAACAACCAGCCTTCAAGAGCCTGCTCGCTCCAACCGGTGGCACCGATACGGCACAGAGTCATGCCCACCACGCTGAACACGCGCACGACCATCAACAGGAGCACGAACACGAACATGACCATGACCATGGAAATCTTGATGCGCATATTTGGTTGAGCCCCGAGTTGGCGCTCGCCACGGCGCGCGAGATAACAGCTCTGTTCAGCGAACTCTTGCCCGCCCAACGCCGACTTTTTCAGCAGCGCCTGCAGACGTTTGAGGCGGCCCTGGCAAAATCCGATGCTGCCAACCGAAAGCGGCTCAAGCCCCTGCAATCCAATGGGTTTCTGGTCACGCACGACGGCTACGGCCATTTTGTACGGCACTACGGACTGAATCAGACAGGCGCCCTCACCCTTAATCCGGAACGGCAGCCAGGGGCCCGTCACATCGCCGAGTTGCGCCAAATGCTCCTCGCCAAGAAGACCCGCTGTATTCTGGTCGAGCCCCAGTTCCGACCCAGCTACCTGCCGGTTCTGACCGAGGGCATTGCCGTTCGCACCCAAGAAGTCGATCCCATGGGTGGCAATGTAGCCGTCGACGCTCAAGGCTATGTGGTGTTTCTGGAAGGCCTGGCCGCGGACTTCGCGCGCTGCCTGGGGGAATAGCAGCGCCCGTTTTCTGTCTTACCGAGGCCAACGGTGCCAGCTCACCAGACTTACTCTCAATCTCCGGCATTACTTATATCCATTTTGAATTATATAATTTCTAAATAGTATTTTTAGCTATATCAATTCCTTCTTAGAATCACACCACGTCCTAGCAATTCCTAGACGCCCTAATGATATCGTTCACAGGAAGATCCGACGTGACAGAAGATTCGCTCGACCAATCGTTACTCGAAGGCCTGTTGTCCCAGATCCACAAGCTCGTTGGTCCCATCAACTATGGCACCGTGGAACTGACCTTTCACCAGGGCAAGTTGGTCCAGGTGGAAAAGAAGGAAAAGGTACGCGTAAGCGACGCCAGAGCGCGTTCTTAAGCGCCAATTTTTCAGCGTCAACCTTAAAGTTCCAATACCCGTTTTCTAAAAACGTTTTCATGTAATTGCTGACCGGACCGCCGGAAGCTGAAAAAAATCGAATCTTATTCAATTTTTCAGACCCGGAGGTTATATGTTTCAGCCATTTTTCCGCTTCAAGAAGTTCTCCCCAGCGCCCGCATTCAGCA
>CAYXVO010000575.1:0-1911 GCA_964467875.1 uncultured Pseudomonadales bacterium
CCGCCAACGGTACGGAGCGGCGCTACGATGTGGTCGGCCAGGTCTTTTTCGCCTCGTCCGAGCAGTTCGTGGCCGCGTTCGACTTCAAAGAAGCGGTGGAACGGGTCGTTATCGACGTCAGCCGTGCCCATTTCTGGGACATCACCGCCGTGGGCGCCCTGGATAAGGTGGTCGTCAAGCTCCGCCGGGGAAGCGCTCAGGTTGAGGTGCTCGGCCTTAACGAAGCCAGTGCCACCATCCTGGATCGCTTCGGCGTACACGACAAGCCAGATGCGATTGACAAACTACTGAGCCATTAACCGGACAATAATCCATGGCCGCCTGACCATCATGGGCGGGAAGACTGACGCCGGGCGCCAACCTGGTGGTGGCCGCCCTGCTTTATGTTTATCGTGAAGGTGATAGCAACCTGCGTAGTGTCTGTGTCTGGATCAGACCTAGGGACCTGGGGACCTGGCACGACGCACTGGGCAATCCCGGCCAGGCCGCTGCCATTCATGCACCGCAAGGACAAGTCGCAAGGGAGACATTCACATGACGAGACGCACGCATCTGCTTGGCACTCCGCTTCTGGCACTTGCCGTCACATTGAGCGGTTGCAATCAGGACGAGGTCGAAACGCCGGTGCCGGTGCCCACCACCGACATCGGGGCGCAAACCTATCGGGCGACCGGTGTGGTGCGTGAAATCATTCCAGCCCATAACCAGATTGCCCTGGCGGTGGAGCCGGTGCCGAGCCTGCAATGGTCGTCCATGGTCAAATCCTTCCTGGTGGCCGATAAAGCCTTACTGGAAGGAATCGCGCCCAATCAGACCGTGCAATTTGAGTTCGCCCAGGATGCGGAGAACCAGTTCGTGATCATCGCCATCAAGCCCGAATAATTCAGCACGAGGGGATGGAAAACACCGCCCCTCATGCGAGCAATTACTTACGAAATTGTAATATCGCCTTACCAACTGGATCGGGTAAAAAAATCATTCTCATCTACACTGAGGAGAAATGGCGCGGGCTTTTTTCCCAGCGCCGACCTTTGGTCATCACATGAGAACCCGGATGAGGCTCGACGTTGTAACCGAGATCATCAACCACGGCAAACTCACCGAACACCGCTCCAATCACCTGCAGCAGGCGCTGGCGACGCAAGTCCGACAGCTGCCGCCGGTGATTTGGGTGAATGGTGAATCCGCCGACCGTCAATTACTTGGTTTCATCACCGAGTATATCGAACTGGTGCCCGCCACTCTGAGCTGTATTGGTGCCAGTGCCCGGGAAGCCGGCCTGGAACTCCTGTTCCAGCCGTTTCTGCTGACGGCGAGCGATTACTTCCTGCGGCCCTCGCTGGCAATCACGCGCAATGCGGGACTGGATAGCCTGATGGTCCGGGCCTACCAGTGCCATCGCCTGATCGAGGAGCTCTACGAGAACAATCTCAGCCTGCGCAGCAACGATGCCTGCAAACTGGAGCTGACCCCGGCCGGGCTGATCGTGCATCACCTGATCGGCGAGCCCTTCGCCAACGAACTGGATCAGGCCGCCCTACGCAACCTGGGCGAACTGGTGGAGATGCCGGAATATTACAGCCTGGATCTGGGGCCCTACATTGCCACCCGGCATGGCCCGAACTGGCAGGCATTGAGCGAGCGCTGGGCGCAACTGCTGCCACGCCACGGAATCCGCCTGCATTTTCCGTCGGAATCCTGACTGATCTGATCGAATCCTGACGTTTCCGTCCGAACCCTAACCTGTCCGCTCGAACCTCAGTCGCCCTTTTTCTTGGGTGGCGGGAAAAAGCGGATGGGTTGCGCCTCCGGCTCCGGCTTGCGCTCCCGGGTCACCCGGGTTTCGGGCTCTTGCAGCTCCATCTCCACCAGACGCTCCTCGAAGCCACAGCTGACGCAGGCGCGAAACTG
>CAYXVO010000576.1:0-1883 GCA_964467875.1 uncultured Pseudomonadales bacterium
CATGGGTGAGATCTGCGATCTCGTCATCGTCGTCGGTGGGGATGGCAGTCTGTTAGGGGCGGCCCGAGCCCTGGCTCATTACAATGTGCCGGTGCTGGGTGTAAACCGTGGCCAGTTGGGATTTCTGACAGATATTTCGCCCCAGGAACTGGAAGATAAGGTGGGCGAGGTATTGGCTGGAGAGTACATCGAGGAGTCACGTTTTCTGCTCGACATGTACCTGAAGCGCAACGGGGAACCGGTAGCCTACGGCTGCGGTCTTAATGACATTGTGCTTCATCCCGGAAAATCCACCCGCATGATTGGCTTTGACCTCTTTATCGAAGGCCAGTTTGTCTACAGCCAACGTTCGGACGGTCTGATTGTCGCGACGCCGACGGGCTCCACCGCTTATGCCTTGTCGGCGGGCGGACCCATCATGCATCCGCGTCTGGATGCGATCGTGCTGGTGCCAATGTTTCCCCATACCCTGAGCAGTCGCCCGATCGTGGTCGACGGCAATAGCGAGATCAAAATCATCATTGGTGAGCAGAACGAAACCTATCCCCATGTGAGCTGCGACGGCCAGACCCATATTACCTGCGCGCCGGGCGATGTCGTCAGCATCATGAAAAAGCCTCAGAAACTTCGGCTGATTCATCCGACCAATCACAATTACTATCAGACCTGCCGCGACAAACTGGGCTGGGCCAGTACGCTGGGTACAAGCTGATGAGGTCCTGTGAGCGGGGAGAGGGCATCCCATGGTAGACGATGGCTGGCAACCACAGGGATATGATCTCATCGGCGATGTGCATGGCTGCGCGCTGACCCTGTGCGCACTTCTGGAGCAGATGGGCTACCGGCGGGTGAACGGGATATACCAGCATCCGACACGCCAGGTGATCTTTGTCGGCGATATCATTGACCGCGGCCCACGGATTCGCGAGTCACTGCACATCGTCCGCGACATGGTGGAGCGGGGGGCGGCCAAGATCGTCATGGGTAACCATGAGTATAATGCGCTCGGTTACTGTACCCGAACCCGGCCGGGCAGCGCGCACCGCTTTCTGCGGGAGCATAACCCACGCCATAACCGTCTGATCAAGGAAACCCTGGAGGCCTTTGAAGATCACCCGCAGGAATGGAACGAGTTCCTCGAGTGGTTCTACAGTATCCCTCTGTTTCTCGATTTCGGACATTTTCGCGTGGTGCATGCTTGTTGGGATGCGGAGCTGATCGAAACTTTCAGGGCGCATCATCCCGACGGCTGCATCGATGAAGACTTTTTGCATGCGTCAACCGTTGGTGGCAGCTTTGCCGGTCGTGTCATGGAGCGTCTGTTGCGGGGCACCGATCTCCCGCTGCCAGATGGTCAAGCCATCACCGGTCGGGACGGATTGACCCGCCACTTCTTTCGTACCAAGTTCTGGGCTGATGATCCGCAAACCTATGGCGATGTTGTATTTCAGCCGGATCGCTTACCCCAGGACCTTATCCTGCGCCCCCTGGAGGCACGGGAACAGCGTAAGCTGCTGCGTTACGGACCGGACGAGCCACCGGTGTTCTTCGGTCATTACTGGATGTCTGGCACTCCCCGGCAGCTGAAGCATAATGTCGCCTGCCTTGATTACAGCGCCGTGAAATACGGCAAGCTGGTTGCTTATCGGTTTGATGGTGAACGTCAGTTGTCCCGGGAAAAATTCGTGTGGCAGGAGGTTCTCCGCGAACATGAATCCTTCCCCCGGAGCGGCACATGATCAAGATTCTGGAGTTGCCGCTCGAACAGGATGTGGGGGCTCTGTATCAGTATCTGCGCAGCAACGGTGTGCCACTGCGGATCATTGAGTCGTCCGGCCGCCAGGAAGTCTGGGTTCCGGACGAGCGGTTTCGGGCGTTGACGC
>CAYXVO010000577.1:0-1869 GCA_964467875.1 uncultured Pseudomonadales bacterium
GGTTGGGGATTTAGTACGAAAGTTTAACGGAAATCGTATCCCAATCTCCCGGCACAGCACCGACCCGTTTGGCTCGGGCACACCTGCAAAACAACTATCCTCGCTGTTCATGCCAAGCGTCGGAATCTGTCATCCTGAACGAAGTGAAGGAGCTTATAACGCCTCTCTAGCAGTCTGTCGGACTTGTCTCTTCCATCGGAGTTGGCCACAGCCAAGTCAACCGTGGATTTATAGCTATTCTTTGGCTATTCCAGATGCGGTGTAAGGCACGATGTGCCTCATGCCTTATCGGCGAGTTTGGACTGTAGCCCCAGCTTATGCAGTCGTTTCATATTCCAGGCCAGGGACACCAGTGTCCATTCAAGCGATACCTTTTCGAACCCACGTAACTGAAAGCGGCGAAAGCCCAGCACCTCCTTGATAATGCCAAAGACCGGTTCGACCGTTTGCTTGCGCAATTTGTAAAGCGCCCGGCCTTGGGCTGTAGCCAGACGATACTCCATTCGTTCCTGAACAGGACTATCGGCCGGAGGTGGTTCCGGTTCAGGATGAGCCTCATATTCCGCTAAAGGCTGGTGATGCCTGGCGCGTCTTACTGCCGCATAGACGATTGTCGCAGGGGCCGGAATACCAGAAATAGCCCCGGCCTCGACTTCGGCGCGTGCAGTGGCTTCGACCCGTTCAATGGCCGGGCCACTGTAGTAACCGGCATCGACCAGCACGGACGCAGGCACGCCCAGACTGCGGGGAATGCTTTTGAGTGTCGGTTCGAGTTGCGCCTTATCCGTAGGGGCATCGCTTACCCGCTGCCCGACGATCAACAAGCTTTCAGCACACACCGCAATCTGGGCGTTGTAAGCCTGCAGGAAGTGCGCCCCACTGCCGGACTTCATGATGCGGCTTTGTGGATCGGTGAAGTTGTATTGCGTGCCCGCCTCGGGCTCAGGCGATGGAGGCTGGGGAATATGTCCCTTGACCACTTCGCCACGCTCACGCTTGGCTTTTCGGGCCGCCACTTTGGCTTCATACTCCGCCTGCTTCTGCGCGCGCTGCGCCGCCGTGCGTTCGATGAGGGCGGCTCGTGCCTGTTCCAGTTTCGCTTTGCGCGCTTCACGCCGCGCTATCTCCTGCGGCAGGCTCAAACCATCCTGCAGCGGCGTGCTGTCGGCTCCCTCGGCCTTGGCCAGCAATGCCTGCACCTCTTCTTCGAGCCGTATGATCTTCTCACCGGCGCGACCATAGCTGACCGCCTGATGCTTGCTGGCATTCGCTGCGATCTTGCTGCCGTCGATCGCCACCGTGCCGACATGGGACAAATTTAATGCAGCGGCCAACTCCAGGACACGCACGAAAGTCTCTTCCAGTAACGCTTTATTCTCGCGCCGAAAACGGCAGATGGTATCGTGGTCGGGATGGGTGTTGGCGCACAGATAGCGGACGCTGACCTGGGAGTAGGTCAGAGCTTCGATCTCGCGACTGCTGAAGGAGCCGGTGGCGTAGCAATAGATCAGCAAAGCCAGCATCATCTTCGGGGGATACTGCGCGGAGCCGGTGCCGCGACGATTGACGCGAAACTGCTGCAACGGAAGAATCTCCACCGCGTCGACAATCAGATGGACAATATCATCCTCACGCACCCAGTCCCGCAAGTCGGGAGGGAACAGCAAAGGGGTCGCACGGTCTACAGTCACAAATCGAGTCGCCATAACATAAGTTAACCCCAATCATACCTCAGACACAGCATGAAAAATTAGACTAAGTCCGACAGGCTGCTAGTGATGTTCGCCGGGCTTGCTCTGTGCACCGCCCAACCAGCAACCGTCCAACCGGCAAAACTCGTTTCCATAGCGGCCCAGCCTGAAAGTGATA
>CAYXVO010000578.1:0-1869 GCA_964467875.1 uncultured Pseudomonadales bacterium
GCCCCGCTCCACCGTCACGCCATAACGTTCAAACAGTGCATCGTGCTCAAGTTCACGGTCGCTGACGTACGGATTACGCCCACCCAGAATCACCCGACCGCCCTCGCTCGCCCACTGCTGCAAGCGTTCGGCCCGCCTCTTCGACAGAATGCCGTAGGCGTCGATCAAGAGGATGACATCGTCCCTTGGCGGCAGAGGCATCGCCTCGTCATCATCCAGGCGAGCCAGGCCCTGCTCCCGTTGCACGCTGACGCCAAGGCTTTCAAGGAAGCGCACCGCAGCCAGGTAGGGCTCGCGCCGGGCCTGCTCGGTTGGCCCTAACCCGCTCTCCTGCTCCACCCATTCCAGATTCCACAGGCCCCAGACCAGCAGTCCAAGCAACAGGATGATTGTAAATGCAAGCATTCTGATCTGACGGATCAGACGATCTCCCTGCTGGTGAAGTAGCGATCCCAGTCCGTGCAGAGCTGCTCGAATTCCGCCGCCACAGGCACAACATGACCGTAGGCCAGTTGCTGCCAGGTGGTGGTCAGACCCGTGAAAAATTGCGCCAACTCACCGCCATCCCGAGCACAGACCCGGGCCAGGCAATCCTGCTCCGTATCGCCGCCGTGAAAGGTATACCCCTGGTGATGGATCAGCCGGCTTAATGCACCCCGATACAAAAGCGCCACCGCCGCACGCGGTTCACCCTGGTGCCACAGACGGCCTGCCTCCTCGGCTGGCTGGGGCGGCAGACTGCGCGCCCGCAGATCCAGACCAAACATCACCTCCGGTGCCGGCGGCGCCTGGCGTGACTGCTTGGTTCGAGCCTTGAACCAGCGGTGCCAGACCCGGTAGCGCAGTGCCACCAGCACCGCGATCACCAGGGCGATGCCCCAAGCCAGCCATTCCACCCCACGTGCCAGCAGTTGAACCAGCTCCACCAGCCAGGTCGGCGGCGGTTCGGCCTGCTTCCCCGAGTCCAGTTTCCAATCCAAAAGAAACTTTGGATAACGAGTCACCCGGCGCTGTTCCAGCTCCTCGCTGTGAATGATCTGGTCGATCCGGATGCGGGCTTCGGCCGGTGATGGAAGCTCTACCTTATTCGCGGGCGGCAGCTCATGCGCGGGCGACAACTCATTCGGATCCACCGTCGGCATAATTTGGTGCGGCTCGGTCAGCGGCTCCAACGGCGGATGACTGGGTGACAAGTAGGGCTCCGCCTTCACCGGCGCTACCTGCCCCATCGTCAACCCCACCAGCAAGGCAATGACCAGTAGCGGGCTGCCGCACCCGACCCGCGCGGCCAGACGCCGGAACACCAGGTCGATATCCCAGGCTTCCAGTTCGATGCGGCGGTTTAGATACAGAGCGAATCCCCCGCCGACGTAGAACGGCGCCACCAGGGCCATGGCCAGGAAAACCGTAATATGGAGCAATGCATCCTGAGTCAGCACCAGATCCAGCCAGTCACCGACCAGACTTTCCGGCAGCAGGCTGCCAACCAGCAGCAACATGGCACCGGCCAACAGCACTTCCAGATGCACGCCCAACAGGGTCAACCAGGTCGCCTGGCCAGCCTGATCCCGGTGCAGCACCCGAAGACGCTGGCGCCGTGGCGTGCCACCAAGGTTCTCCAGCATCACGACTGGCAGATCATAGCTACGGGTCGGGCTCAACCGACGCCAGGTCAACGAGGCAAACCACTGGGACCCCATCAGCTCGGGAAGTTGGCGGATCAGTTCGCGCCACGTGGGTATCACGCCGAATACTGCGTGGCTCAGAATGAACAGCAGTGGCCGCTCGAATAAGGGTTTGAACCACCAGATTAGCCAGGGAATCCAGGCGTCCGGTATCGGCAGAAGCCACAGCAACAACAGGACCGGA
>CAYXVO010000579.1:0-1863 GCA_964467875.1 uncultured Pseudomonadales bacterium
CTCAACACAGAAGTCATCACGTACAGTGAAGCTCATACCGAATTCGATGTGGCAGCCAACGGTGGCGAACTGAGCAGCGCCCTTGGCGCCGATAACGTCGTACCCTTTGGCGCCAAGAATGCCGGCGGAATTTCCCAGGAAATGATCGAGCAAATCGCACACACCTCGGTCAAGACCACCATTCATAACCGTATGCATGAGTTGCTGAGCGACTTGTTCGACGAGCAATACTCCCATCTCAAGCATCTGCTGGATAATGCGGAGCAGCCCACCAATCAGCTGGAGACAACGGTTCAGGAGCTGGAGCAGCGCTTCGAGCACCAACTCGCCCATGTTCGGGATGAGATCCTGCACGAAGTCTCGGCGACCATGAGCCGCCAGCTTACCACCATTGGCAATTCAGGCAGCGGGCTGACGCCAGCACAACTCAATGAGATCAAGGACCACATGACGTCCGTGCAGTCCATTGATACGGAGTTCTGGCAAACACTGCAATCCGAAGCCATCCAGCAGGCTCACGATATCTCCCGCGAAACCGCCGAAGACATTGCTCAACGTACCATTGACCTATACGTCCAAAGCCAGCGCCAAGCCAGCAACAAAGCCTATTTGGTCGCCCTCGCCACCAGTATCGGCGTGTTCACCGCCGGCGTGGTCTATATCGCCGGCTTCCTCGGTTAACTCCGGCGATTTCCCAATACGAATCAAAAGTCGTCGATGAAATCAAAGGTCCGCCACACCGCTGACGGGCCTCTTAGTCGGTGAGAGACGCCCCCTCCAAACGAGTGCGCGTCTAACTTTCCGCTCAGAGCTCCAGAATATTGGGGTAGGCTTGGCGACCTGTGGTACAATCGCCGCCGTTTTCAGAACGGTTGTCTATCATGAACTTGCTCTTCGTACGCCACCTCACCGTGATCGATTTTGCCTACCTGGACCCACAGCGGGGTCTTGTGGGCGAGAGCTGGATCGTGGATGTGGAACTGGAGGGTGATTTGGACGAGCAGGGAATGGTCTTTGACTTCAGCCATGTCAAAAAAGCGCTGAAGGCAGGTATTGATGATTTCCTCGACCATAAGCTTGCGGTTCCGACGCAGCTTGCCGGTCTTGCGATCGATCAGCTGAAAGAGAGCGTCCGGGTACGACTGCCTCTCGATGCTGGCGGCGAAATATTGCATCAGTCGCCGCCCTGTGCGCTCTGCATGATCGCGACGGATGCAATAACCCCAGAAAGTGTCACCCCCAAGTTGACCGAGACATTACGGCAACGACTACCTGAGAACGTCAAGCGGCTTGGCATTGTACTGCGCCAGGAAGCTATCGACGGCGCCTGCTACCACTACGCCCATGGCCTGAAGAAACACCACGGACATTGCCAGCGAATCGCTCACGGCCACCGTTCGCGCCTGGAGATTTTCCAGGATGGCGCTCGCGTTCAGAGATTGGAGCAAGCCTGGGCACACAAGTGGCGCGACATTTATATCGGCACCCGTGAGGACATGGTGGGCACACCGGACATTGACGGCCTCAGCCATACCGAATTTGCATACGAAGCCAACCAAGGGCACTTTTACTTGCGCCTGCCCAGCCAACACGTCTATCTCATCGATACCGACTCAACCGTTGAGTGGATCGCACAGCATATCGCCCAAAGCCTGAAGCAGTCCGCTTCCACCCAGACCGTCGAAGTCCGCGCCTTCGAAGGCGTCGATAAAGGTGCCCTCGCACGCTTGTAGGCAAGCCATGCGCCTTGAATCCTCGGATGCCAGAACCTTGGATCAGAATTTCTCCGCACCCCCCAGCCTTTTAAGTTTTGACCCCGATCACATTACCGACATTCTTTTGAACAGATCCGACACTATAATC
>CAYXVO010000580.1:0-1843 GCA_964467875.1 uncultured Pseudomonadales bacterium
AAGACATCTCTGAAATTGATCCGGAACTGGCGGAGATTTTCCTGGAAGAAGCCCAGGACATCATCGACAGCACCGCCACCAATCTGCACGACTGGTTGCAGGGCGGCCAGGACATGCAGGCCATGAAAGAGCTGCAGCGGGACGTCCATACCCTCAAGGGTGGCGCACGCCTGGCGGATGTGCGTGCGATCGGCGACCTGTCCCACGAACTGGAAAACCTGTTCGAAGGCATCGTCGACGGCCGCTTCCAGATCAACTCGTCGCTGTCCGACTTACTGCTGCAATGCCACGACCGGCTCGCCGTTATGGTTGATGCGGTGCGGGATGGTCAGCCGCTGGCCTCCGCGCCAGATCTGATTGCCGCCATCCATGCCTACTGCAAAGCGCAGCGCACGGACGGTGCCTACGTCCCGTCACAACCCGCCACGACGCCGACCAAGGCTGACACAGAAAGCGCCGCGGTAAACGACGACGTTCCGACCCTGGACGAGCAGGAATCGGGCTTCGAGGAAATTACCGGTGACGAAGACCTGGTGGCAATTTTTCTGGACGAAGCCCAGGATCTGCTGCAATCGGCATCCACCAGTTACCAGCAATGGCGCGGTAATTCGCAGGATACCGCTCAGCTGGTCGCGTTGACGCGCGACCTGCACACCCTCAAGGGCGGGGCCCGTCTGGCGACGTTGAACACCATCGGCGATGTGGCCGAGAACCTGTATGACTGTCTGGCGCCACTGGCTGACGCTCAGTCCACCGCGTCCGGTGAGCTGGTCGCACTGACCGGCGAGGCCATCAGTGCCCTCAACGAGTTGCTGGAACAGCTTGCCAAAGGCGAGCCCATGCACGCCCCTGCGGCCCTGCTGGCACGTCTTGCCGGTGCCGCCCCCGTGTCCGACGACGCGGAGCCGGAAATGGCCGCTGATTCAGTGGCGGACGATGTGCGCCGACAGACCGATCCGGAAATCCTGCAGGTTTTCCTGGAAGAAGCCCGCGAACTGGGTCAGGTGCTGGAAACCAGTCTTGCCGACTGGCACAAGGAGCCCGGCAATCTGGCTCATGCCCAGGCTCTGCAACATGCGCTGCACACCCTGAAAGGTGGTGCGCGGCTGGCGGATCTGCACCAGTTGGGCGATCTCAGCCAAAGCCTGGAGAACCTGGTCAAGCAAGCCCTGGAATCTGGTCAGCGCCTGGAAGGCGACCTGCAACAAGCAATCCACAGCCGCTACGAATCGCTGCAACGGGGCATTGGCCTGGTGCGCGCCAAGTTCCGCGAACTGGAAATTCAGGGCCTGGATACGGTTGCCGAACAGCGGCTGGAGGCGGAGCCCACGGCCCGTGTGGTGGAATTCCAGCGTCAGCAGATTCAGAAGCCGGCGGCCCCGGCGGAACCACCGCATCGGGCACAGGCACCACAAACCCGTGCCAACACCCCGCAACAGCAGGTGGAAACCATCCGGGTCTCCTCACCGCTGCTCGACAACCTGGTCAACCTGGCCGGCGAAACGTCGATTGCCCGCGGTCGCCTGGAACAGCAGATCAGCGACTTCAGTCATACGCTGGACGAAATGGGCGCGACCGTCGATCGTTTGCGCGAGCAGCTACGGCGGATGGAAATGGAAACCGAAGCTCAGGTTCTGTTCCGCCAGGAACGCCAGAGCGGCCCGGAATATGCCGACTTCGATCCCCTGGAGATGGACCGTTATTCCACGGTACAGCAGTTGTCACGGGCGCTTGGCGAATCCGCGTCGGACTTGATGGACCTGAAAGACACCATGACCGACAAGGTCCGCGACGCGGAAACCCTGTTGCTGCAGCAGTCCCGGATCAATACGGAACTGCAGGA
>CAYXVO010000581.1:0-1840 GCA_964467875.1 uncultured Pseudomonadales bacterium
CGTGCGGTGGCGCGGCCAATGCCGCTGCCCGCACCCGTGACCACGGCCACACTGCCTTGGAATCGCATCAGGTTGGCTCCTTCGTTCGCTCGTGAAACGACTTTTATGATTATTCTGGCTTTAATTTGTCAGCTACACTGATTTTAGTCAATATTAATGAAAGCGAGTTTCGCAGAACAAAATAAAGATATGCCAAAGGAGCGAATCATGCAAAGTTCCGAAACAAAGCTACCTGTCTACGCTCCCACTTTTGAAAATGAGGTATTCGTGCCCATTGGCCAGCGGATTCAGGCCTATATCTGGACCCAGCCCGACAAGGTCGCGCTCCACGATGGCGAGCGCGGCATCCGCTGGGCCGAGCTGGTGCACCAGGTCAACGCCATTGCCAACCGGCTACGCCAGGCGGGTTTGCAGGTGGGGGACAAGGTGGCGGGGCTGTCCGAGAACAGCGCGAACTATGTGGCGCTCTATCTGGGTGTTGTGGCGGCCGGCGGTTGCATGGTGCCACTGTCGGGCATGGCCAGCGGCGACACGTTGGAGCTTATGATCAACGACAGCGGGGCCAGCTTCCTGTTCGTCTCCAACCGCAACCGCGCACTGACCGATGGCTTTCGCAGCCGCCTGCCCACCATCCCCGCCAGCCGCCAAATCGGGCTGGATTTCGAGGATGCCGTCTGGCAGGGCTTTGAGCACTGGATCGGCGACGCCTCGCAAGACTTTGTACCGGTGCCGCTGACGCTGGATGACGCCTTCAACATCATCTACAGCTCCGGCACCACCGGCACGCCGAAAGGCATTCTCCACGACCACCGCTTCCGCTCGCGCCAGATCAAGCGCATCACCAGCTACGGCCTGGACGGCAGCGAAATCAATCTGGTGTCGACCCCGCTCTACTCCAACACCACCCTGGTGTCGGTGCTGCCCAGCCTGTTCAACGGCGCGACACTGGTGCTGATGCCCAAGTTCGATGCCCGCGAGTTTCTGGCGCTGTCCCAGCAACACCGGGTAACGGTCGCCATGCTGGTGCCGGTGCAGTACGAACGTATCCTCGCCCTGCCCGAGTTCGACCAGTACGACCTGTCCAGTTATCAGCTCAAGCTGTCCACCAGCGCGCCCTTGCACAGCCAGGTGGTGGCCGAGGCCATGCGCCGTTGGCCGGGCAATCTGCGGGAGATGTACGGGCTGACCGAAGGCGGCATCTCCGCCGGCCTCGATTGCGGCGCTTATCCCGATAAATGGGATTCCGTGGGCCAGCCCACCGAAGGCGCGGAAATTCGCATCATCGATGAAGACGGACATGAGCTGCCCCAGGGGGAGATCGGCGAAGTCGTCGGCCGCGCCGGCGCCATGATGCGCGGCTACCACAATCGTCCGGAGCAGACCGAGGAAATTCTCTGGACCAGCCCGGACGGCAAGGTGTTCTACCGCAGTGGCGACATGGGCCGGTTCGACACGGATGGCTTTCTGTACCTGCTGGACCGGCGCAAGGACATGATCATCTCCGGCGGCTTCAATATCTACGCGGTGGATCTGGAGAAGGTGCTGCTGGCCCATCCGGCGGTGGCGGATGCGACCGTGATCGGCATTCCCAGCGCGCAGTGGGGCGAGACGCCGCTGGGGCTGGTGGTGCGGCGGGATGATTCCGTTGCTGAGACGGACTTGCTGGCCTGGGCCAAT
Organism: uncultured Pseudomonadales bacterium; assembly: GCA_964467875.1. Classification (GTDB taxonomy): domain Bacteria; phylum Pseudomonadota; class Gammaproteobacteria; order Pseudomonadales; family Oleiphilaceae; genus JAEZAA01. Next base: position 1,678 of record CAYXVO010000581.1, read on the forward strand.
GAACAGCTGGGCAAGGCGCAGCGGCTGAGTGGCGTTGAGTTTCGCGACGAGCTGCCGCGCAGCACCATTGGCAAGGTGTTGAAGCGGGAATTGCGGGCGCCTTATTGGGAAGGGCAGAAGTGAGTCCTGCCCAGGACATTCCCTCTCCCCTCGCGGGAGAGGG
>CAYXVO010000582.1:0-1838 GCA_964467875.1 uncultured Pseudomonadales bacterium
CACCGTCATGTCCTGCAGGGGGCAGTGACCGCCTTCCTCGCATACCGGGCAGTCATGGGGATGGTTGACCATCAGCCACTCGATCACGCTGGCGCGAAAGGCGCGGGACTCCTCATCGTCGATGGAAATGTAGGTGCCATCGGTCGCGGGGGTCATGCAGGACATCACGATGCGGCCCCGCTGGTCCTCGGCATTGGCAAACTGTTTGACGGCACACTGACGGCAGGCGCCGACACTGCCGAGCGCCGGGTGCCAGCAAAAGTAAGGAATGTCGAGCCCGAGCGAAAGGCAGGCATGCAGCAGGTTGTCGCCGCCTTTGACTTCGTACTCCGTACCCTCGATATGAATCGTCGCCATTCCCTGTACCTGTGTCGGCGGAAACTGTCAGTCGGTTACGTCAATTCATTGGTACTGCATGCGGGATCGTGGGGGTGTGAATTCCCCGTTCGAACTCCTCCCGGAAATACTTCAGGGCGCTTTGCAGGGGTTCCATCGCGCCTGGCGCATGGGCGCAAAAGGTTTTGCCTGGGCCGAGGAAGCGGGTCATCTGCTCCAGGATCTCCAGATCCCCCGGCTGGCCTTCACCCCGTTCCAGGGCTTGCAGGATCTTGACGCTCCAGGGCAGACCGTCGCGGCAGGGCGTGCACCAACCGCAGGATTCCCGCGCAAAGAACTCCTCCAGATTACGCACCACCGACACCATGCCCTGGCGCTGGTCGACCACCGTGATCAGCCCGGTGCCCATGCGGCTGCCGGCTTTGCCGATGGTGTCGAAGTCCATGGCCAGATCCAGATGCTCCGGTAACAGAAAGTCTGTTGATGCGCCGCCCGGAAGCCAAGCTTTCAGGCTCAATCCCTCGGCCATGCCGCCGGCATGTTCTTCCAGCAGTTCCCGGGCGCTGGTGCCGATGGGCAGTTCCCAGACGCCGGTCCGGCGAGCCCGTCCGGACACGCCATAGAGTTTGGTGCCGCTGTCGCTGCTCTTGCCCTGGGACAGTCCGCGAAACCAGTCCGCGCCCCGCAGCACGATGTGGGGCACGCAACAGAGCGTCTCCACGTTGTTCACCACCGTCGGCTTGCCCCAGGCGCCAGCCACGCCTGGGAAGGGGGGCTTGGCCCGTGGATTGGCGCGGCGGCCTTCCAGGGAGTTGATCAGGGCGGTTTCCTCGCCGCAGATGTAGCGCCCGGCGCCGGTGTGGACGAACACATCGTAATTCCAGCCGGAACCCAGGATGTTGTCGCCCAGCAAGCCCGCAGCCCGCGCCTCCGCCAGGGCCTGGTTCAGGCGCTCGGCCGCCAGCACGTATTCACCGCGCAGAAAGATGTAGCCGCGATGGGCCTGGATGGCATAGCCGGCGATGATCATGGCCTCGATCAACTGGTGGGGCAGTTGCTCCATCAGCAGGCGGTCCTTGAAGGTGCCGGGCTCCATCTCGTCGGCGTTGCACAGCACGTACTTTTCCGCAGGCGCCTCCGCGCCCATGGGTACGAAGCTCCATTTGACGCCGGCGGGGAACCCGGCACCGCCGCGACCCCGCAGGTTGGCGTCCTTGACGATCTGGGTGACGTCGGCTGGTGCCAGCTTTTTGAGCGCGTGGCGCAGGGCGGCAAGGCCTCGCCCGTTTATAGTCACGCTCGTGCCGCCCGCGCCCTGCGCGATTTCGAAGTCGTCCACAGGTCCGTAAAAGACGCCCGCGCCCTCGTAAAACACGCGGCAGTAAGCCGCACTCTCAAGTGCGGGGAGCATGGCCTTGTCATAGGGGCAGCGAAGCGAGAAGGCGGAGCAGGGCAGATTCTGCGTATGGCTTAAAACACAGGAGAAAAGCGCCGGCAGGTTA
>CAYXVO010000583.1:0-1824 GCA_964467875.1 uncultured Pseudomonadales bacterium
ATGGGCAATGCGCCGGCAACGACGGGCGACGCCAAGCGTCTGCTGACCAAGGGCAAGGTCTTTCTCGGCAATCTGCGCGGCGACAGGGGCATTCTGCAGGCGATGAAGTCCAACGAGGATCAGACCAACAGCCGTTATGAGCAGGGATTACATAACCTGCGCTACAGCCAGGACATGGCCGATGTCCTGCGCCAGCACCTGGACGACGAGCGTCGTCATCGCGGCTGGATCGAGCGGACCCTGAACGACATGGCTTGAATGACATGCCTTGACCGCGCCGGAGTTCTTGGCGCGGTCAAGGCGTCCGAAGCCGATCAGCGCTCCCAGACCAGAGGCCGGTGCAGGCCGCCGATTTCCTGGCTGGGCCAGTCCGTGCTCTGCGTCAGGTTCTCCAGAGCCGGTCCGCCATTGTCCTTGATCAGGAAGGTGTCTTCGATTTTGGCCCCTCCCGGCAGGCTGGGGTTCCAGGCTACTGCTTCGCATTTGTTGAGAATATGTCCGGTCAGGGGCGTGGCCACGATTTCCCGTGCCAAGTAGCCGGTCAGTCCACCTTGGTGATGCTGGGCAATGGCCTCACCATAACCCCGCCGTTGATAGGCATCCTGCAACACCGCGTAAATCTGATCGAGCCGGGTTCCCGGCATACAACACTGCAGCGCCTCCGCCTCGATCTCGCACACCTGGTTATGACGGCGGCGAGTCTCCTCGTCCAGCGGGCCGAACGACACAAAGCGGGTCAGGTTGGCATAGAGGCCGAAACCCCGCGCGCAGAACCCCAGCATGGCGCCCTTGTTCAGGGTTGCGACGGTGGGCTTGGGATGGCGATAGCGCGCCAGTCGCTCGCTGCCCGCGGCCATAATCGAGGCGGGATCCAATCCCCGGCGCATCAGCGCCTGGGCGCCAGCGCCGGCCAGTTCCAGTTCGGTCCAGCCGGGTTGGGCGGCACCAAGCACTTCGGTCATCGCCTCCGCCGCCAGTTGCCCCACCCGGCGATAGCGTTTGACCTCCGAGGGCATGAGAATCCGCTTGTATTGGAGCAGGTCCGCAAACAGCGGCTTCTCTTCACTGTTGGGGCGATCCGACCAGACCTGGCAGCCGCCGGTGGTGTCGCGCACGAACTCCTCGCGCTCCTCGGGCACGGCCCAGCGCCCTTGGAACAGCTGAAAGTTGTCAGACAGTTCCTCCTCGCGCAGGCGCTGGGCTTCGACTTCATCGGTCAGAATCCAGGCGGCGCTCGGCGTCACCAGCACTTCGGCCACGCCAGTCTCCTGGGCCAGCAGCAAGGCGTTGGAGGCGCCAGCCGTGGCCCAGGAGAACCAGTCCAGGCCGCGCAGGCGCACGACGCTGGTGGATCCCAATCGATTGCGCAGTAGCGCCAACTTGGATGCAACTTCTTCACGACGCTCGTCCATTTTCGGCAGACCTCTTCCTTTCGTTCGGTGTCTTTCGTTCAGTCTTATTTGTCGACGCCTGGTGGCGACCCGCTCGCCAGCACCTCGCCCGTTCAGGCGGTCGCGATCCGCTCCCGGCGGTACCCAAGAATCTGCTCGGCCACCCGCCGCCCCGTCAGCAGAGCCCGGTCGGACAGGTACGGCTGCCAGTCATCGTCGCGACTGACACTGAGAATGCCGGCCGCAGTCAGCCACTGATGCAGCAGCGGCAGGCTTTCCGCCGACGCCCGGTCGGGAACCGGCAGCGCGTGCGGCAGGTCAAGCTGATGCGCGACCCAGATCGGATCGCGGGCACCGATCAAGCCGCACTTGATGCAGTCCTGCAGGCAGCGCTGGGTGAGGGCTTCCCCATCCAGCGGCAACGGCTGTGCGT
>CAYXVO010000584.1:0-1762 GCA_964467875.1 uncultured Pseudomonadales bacterium
ACACATGATCAACCGCTCGCTGGAGGCGGAGATGCGGGCGCATCTGGGCCATGATCGCCACGCGCGCTCGACCGGCAACGCGCGCAATGGCAAGGGCCGCAAGACGGTACAGAGCGCGGTGGGTGATCTGGCCATTGAGACGCCCCGCGACCGCGATGGCAGTTTCGAGCCCGAGCTGGTGAAGAAGCGCCAGGTTCGATTGGCCGGCATGGAAGACAAGATTCTGGCCCTGTATGCCAAGGGCATGACGACCCGCGACATCGAGTCGGCGCTGATGGACCTGTACGGGGTGACGATCTCTCACAGCCTGATCGCGCAGGTGACCGATGCGGTGCTGGATGAGGCGCGCGCCTGGCAGAACCGGCCATTGGAGGCGATCTATCCGATCGTGTGGCTCGATGGCATCGTGGTGAAGGTCCAGCAGAACAAGCAGGTGATCAACAAGTCGGCGCACGTGGTGCTGGGCGTGAACCTGCGCGGCGAGAAGGAGGTTCTGGGCCTGTGGCTGGCCGAAAACGAAGGCGCGAAGTTCTGGTTGTCGGTGCTGACCGAGCTGCGCCAGCGCGGGGTTCAGGACATCTACGTTGCCAGCATGGATGGCCTGAAAGGTCTGCCCGAGGCCGTCAATGCCGTGTTTCCCAAGACGCTGACGCAGCTGTGCATCGTGCACCTGGTGCGCGCCAGTCTGCGCTACGTCAACGCCAAGGACAGCAAGGGCGTGGTGGCGGCACTCAAGCGCATCTACCAGTCAGCGACCGCCGAGGAGGCAGCTGCCGAGCTGGACGCGCTGGAGGCCGAATGGGGCGACAAGTACCGGGCCGTAGTCCGGCTCTGGCGCGGCAACTGGGACAACATCATCCCGTTCTTCCAGTTCCTGCCGGAGATCCGCAAGGTGGTCTACACGACCAACGCGATCGAATCGCTGAACATGGTGATGCGCAAGTACACCCGCAACCGCCGCATCTTCCCCAACGACGAATCGGCGTTGAAGGCGATGTTCCTGGCGATCCGGGAGGCGTCGAAGAACTGGAAATCGATCCATCACTGGAAGCCGGCGCTGCAGAGCTTCCAGCTCATGTTCGGCGAGGAGCGCGTCCCGCTGGGGGCGCTATGAAAACCGCAGAAAACACAGTTCGTTTGACAGACCCGGCAGATACACAGTTCAATTTACAAACTCACAACACAATAACGCAAGTCAATTTATATATTTTATTTTCCTTGCTGGAAAATAGGACAATACAAAGAAGATGATATAAAATACCTGTATTCCATATCCCCCCATAAAGTCCCACCCAACTGAAATAAGGACCAGGCTGCCGATTAACGCAACTCCAGCAACAGCCATTACATGCATACAAAAAATTACAAACAAAACCCTCCGAATCTTAGAATAATCACCCATCACATTCACACTCCTCTCGCTCGGACCCAACAATAGTGCTACTGCCAACAGACATACCAACTGAAGCATCTATTCCCATAACCGAGCCACAACCCACCGAATATGCGCCAGAAAATCGGGGCCTACTAGACAGCACACCTTCTAGCTTAAAAAAGAATGCCGAACACCCTCCACCAACTAGAGAAGCAAGGCTGCCAGAACCCCACATGGTAATCCCTTCAAATTGACTAGGCGCAGGACAAGGCCCCTGCCCATCCTCAAAGGTCATGGAAGATGAATTTCCGCCAAACGGCTTTGTTCCTTTCACGCCTACCCCCAATACTGTTGGTCCAACCACAAATACTTCCAATTTCCACCTTT
>CAYXVO010000585.1:0-1749 GCA_964467875.1 uncultured Pseudomonadales bacterium
GCCCAACCGGAGGCGGCGGCGCAGCTGGCGACCCGCTATTTCAGCCAGGAGTACCGCCTGGACTACAGCATTCACCGCTACAGCAAGCCGCTGCTGTGCTGGGGCGGCGGTATCGTCATGGGTGGCGGACTGGGACTGATGGCCGGCGCCAGCCACCGGATCGTCACCGACAGCACCCGCATTGCCATGCCGGAGATCAGCATCGGCCTGTTTCCGGATGTGGGCGCCAGCTGGTTTCTGAACCGCATGCCCGCCGGCTGCGGTCTCTATCTTGGCCTGACCGGCAACTCGTTCAACGCCAGTGACGCCCACTTTTTGGGGCTGGCCGATCACTGCATTGGCCACGATCAGAAAGACCAGGTTCTGGAGCAGCTCGCAGCCCTGCCCTGGACCGCCAACGCGGATACGGACCGAGCGCATCTGACCGAACGCCTGGTTCAGCTCGAATTGCCCAGTGATGCGCGCCCCGCGCCCCAGCTGGAGCCACGTCTGCCGCTCATTCAGGCCCTGACGGGCGCGGATTCGCTCACGGACGTGGTGCACGCCATCCTGAGCCAGAACACCGACGACGGCTGGCTGCACACCGGCCAGGACATGCTGCGCCAGGGCTCACCGCTGACCGCTCATTTGGTGTGGGAACAATTGCGACGGGGCAAAAACTGGAGCCTGGGTCAGGCGTTACGGCAGGAGTTGGGGCTGGCGGTGCATTGCATGGAGTTCCCGGACTTGCGAGAAGGTATCCGGGCACTGCTGGTGGACAAGGACCGCCAGCCACGCTGGCAGTTTGCCGGGGTCGAGGCGGTGCCGGCGGCACTGGTGGAACACTTCTTCACCAGTCCCTGGCCCCTCCACGAACACCCTTTGCTAGATCTTTAGAATGGCGAATCTCTCAGCAGTCGGATTTCGATAAACCAGAGATCTTTAGGAGCGCGCGCCCGACTGCACCAGCAGCATTTCCAGGTCGCCCAACTGGCGGTCCCGCGCAATGGTGAGCGCGGTTAGACCCGCCTGGCTGTGGAAATTCACATCGGCCCCGGCCCGAATCAAAATCTGCGCCATCAGTAGTGAGTTCAGTTCCACCGCCTGCATCAGCAGGGAGCGTCCGTCCATCACCGCGTTGACGTTGGCGCCCGCCTGAATCAGGGCATTGATGGTGGGCAGGCTGCCGCCGCGCACCGCCACCGCCACGGGCGTCAGGCCTTCGGCGTCACGATGTTCCAGATTCGCGCCGGCCGCGATCAGCACCCGCAGGGCCGGCACATCACCGGCCACCGCTAGCTGGTGCAGGGGCGAAGACTGCCCCTCGGCCACGCCCAGATTGGGATTGGCCCCCGCGCGTAGCAGGGCCAGCATCACATCACGCTGACCATTGGCCGCCGCTGCGGTCAGGGCGGTGCCACTGGCGCTGACGGCATTCACCGATTCGCCCTGCTTCATCAGTTGCTGCAAACGCGACAGATCGCCCTGCTCCGCCGCTTGCATCAAGCTGGTGGGAGCACTAACCCGGGTTACATCGGTACGGACTTGCGGCGAGCTACAGCCGGCCAGCACAAGCGCGAACGTGCCAGACCATAGAACACTGGCAAGGCGGGTTTTCATGGTGAATCTTCCCTGTCGACAATCAGAGCCATCTTTTTAATGAAATTGCCCTGAGGAGTAAAGGAACCACGTCATACTGGCAGCATCCGTCAGCCCTGATCGCCCAGGTTTGTGCGCGGTCCGCCGCTGGCTGTTACAATAGCGCAACGC
>CAYXVO010000586.1:0-1741 GCA_964467875.1 uncultured Pseudomonadales bacterium
GGTAATGATGAGGGATGTTGTGTTATCCGCCACCGCCAGCAAGGCTTCCAGGCGCCGCAGGGCACGGTCGGTGCGCCAATCCTTTGCCAGTTCCACGGCCGCTCGGGTCAGATTGCCTTGATGCTTTTCCAGTTTGGCTTCGAAGCGTTCGAACAGCGTGAATGCATCGGCGGTACCCCCGGCGAAGCCCGCAATGACTTTGTTCTGATACAGTCGGCGGACCTTGCGGGCATTGCCCTTCATGACCGTGTTGCCGAGCGTCACCTGGCCGTCGCCGGCCAGAGCGACCTCGCCATTGCGCCGAACTGAAACGATGGTTGTCATGGTTGCTCCAATCTGAAATTAGGCCACGCGTCGTGGCGGGCAGTCTTTATCCTGTGAGCCAGTTCCCTGCATCCAATGCATCCTGATTGCTCAGTATCTGTGCCAGATGACGGATAGGGGTGCCAAGATTCAGCTTGAATACAGGATATGGAGCTTGTTTTTCCAATTTCAACGGGGCAGGAGCGGCGGGGGTTAGGGTTTGGCGGTCGGCTTGATCTTCTTGACCAGCGGCTGGATGTTGATGGTGACCAGTTTGTCGACGGCCTTATTCATGCGGGAGCGGGAATCAAACGGACCCACGTGAACCCGGTACCATTGACTACCGTCGCTTGCAGTGACCTGATCAATCGTGCCCTTCATGCCTTGGAAGGCGACCATGGCACGTTGGCGCTCGGCGTCTTGGGCGGAACGGAACGAGCCAACCTGGAGCAGATAGTGGAATTGCTCCTTGTCAGGCGCCGGCTGGTATTCCTCGACGCGCGGCGTTGCGACGGTGGTTTGCGGCAGCATCTCGTAAAATTCAAATCGCGCCGGTTCCGGCTGCTTTTTCTCATCCTTGGCGGTGGCTTTGGGCTTGGAGGTCACTTTGGCCGGGGCTTTCTCGGCGGGCTTCTCCGCGACGGGTGTCGGCGCTCTTGTATCCGCCTTGTCGGCTGGCACTGTGGTCAAAAAATAAAGAAAGCTGGCAAATGCGAGCAGTGCCGAGATGCCAAAAATCCAGACCCAGCCTGGAATTGGGCTGGGTGGCGGAGCCTGGCGGCGTTGAGCTGAGGGCTTTCTACTGCGCTTGTTGGCCATGAATACTAACTGGTCGTTGCATCTGAAGTGCGTATTATCGCACGTGCCCAGGCCACAAACGGCGAGGGCTTGCGTCTTGCTCGACAGGTTCCTGGTGAGCGCGGAGGCTTCCTGCGTATTGCGGGCCTAAGGCCCACGCGGTTACATGGACTCCGGAGCGCTGACGCCCAGAAGCTGCAGACCGTTGAACAGGACCTGACGAACCGCCAGGCTCAGGGCAATGCGCACGTCGCGCAGCACCTTGTCCTCGGTCAAAACCTTATGGGAGTTATAGTACGCGTGGAAGTCGCTGGCAAGGTCACGTAGGTAATTCGTCAGCTGGTGCGGTTCAAGATGCTGTGCCGCCGACTTGAGGGTCTCCGGGTAGCGGGCCAGAGCCGTGACCAGGTCTTTCTCGGCTTCTTCCGTCAGCAACTGCAAGTTCTCCAGGGCGATCTGGTGATTCCAGTCCTGCTCGAACTCTTCCAGCTTTCTTAACACGCTGCAAATGCGGGCGTGAGCGTACTGGATGTAATAGACCGGGTTCTCGTTGCTCTGGGATTTGGCCAAATCCAGATCAAAATCCATGTGCTGTTCAAGCTTGCGCGTCACATAGAAGAAGCGTGCGGCATCGTTGCCC
>CAYXVO010000587.1:0-1734 GCA_964467875.1 uncultured Pseudomonadales bacterium
CGGCAATCTGGTGGAGGTCTGCCCCACCTGCGTCTTTACCGACAAGACCCATTCCGCCCGCTACAACCGCAAGTGGGACATGCAGTTCGCGCCCAGCATCTGTCATCAGTGCGGGCTGGGCTGCAACATCAGTCCCGGTGAGCGCCACGGCGAACTGCGCCGCATCGAGAACCGTTACAACGGCGCCGTGAACCACTATTTCCTCTGTGATCGCGGCCGTTTCGGCTACGGCTATGTCAACCGGCCGGAGCGCCCACGCCAGCCCCGCGCCCGCAAGGGCGAGGCCTGGATCGACCTCACACCGGACAACGCCATCGCCAATGCCGCCGACGCCCTGCGCCATGCCAATCGGATGATCGGCATCGGCTCGCCACGGGCCAGCCTGGAGGCCAACTTTGCCCTGCGCGAGCTGGTCGGCGCCGACAATTTCTCCTGCGGCATCGAGGCCTCGGAACTGCGGCGCCTGACCCTGGTACGCCAGATCCTCCAGCAAGGTCCGGTACGCACGCCGTCGCTGCGGCAGGTGGAAAGTTTTGATGCGGTGCTGATCCTGGGAGAGGACATCACCCAGTCCGCCCCACGCCTGGCGCTAGCGGTGCGCCAGGCGGCCCAGAGCGCGGCGGTTCGGCTGGCGGCGGAGAAGAAAATTCCGGCCTGGAACGCGGAAGCCGTGAAAAACATCGGGCAGCATGCACGCCATCCGGTTTTCATCGCCAGTCCGGCGCCGACCCGGCTGGACGACATTGCCGCGCTGAGCATCCGCGCCCTGCCCGATGCTATTGCCGCCCTGGGCTTGCAGGTTGCCGCCGCCCTCGATGCCGGCGCCCCCGCTGCCGGTGCTTCCGCTGCCGGTGCCTCCGCTGCCAAAGCCTCCAGCGGGATCACGGACGAGGATATACAGGAAGTCGTGGCCGCCTTACTGGCGGCGGAGAAGCCCTTGATCATCGCCGGCACCGCCAGCCAGTCCGAAGCCGTTCTGGAAGCGGCGGCCAATCTGGCCCTGGCCCTGCACCAACGCGACAAGGCGGTGGCCATCAGCCTGACGGTGCCCGAAGCCAACAGCCTGGGCCTCGCCCTGCTGGGTGGCATGTCGCTGGACGATGCGCTGCTCGCCCTGGAAACCGGCGAGGGGGATGCCGTGGTGATCCTGGAAAACGACCTCTATTTCCGCCTGGATGCCCAGCGGGTAGACCGGGCCCTGGCCGCCACCCCAACCCGTGTCGTCATCGACCACCAGCCCACCACAACGGTTGAGCGGGCCAGCCTGGTGCTGCCGGCCGCCGCCTTTGCCGAAGGCGACGGCACCCTGGTCAATAACGAGGGCCGGGCGCAACGGTTCTTCCAGGTCTACGACACCCGCTATTACAATCTGGCCAGCCAGATCCAGGAAAGCTGGCGCTGGCTGCAGGCTCTCGACAGCGTCACACGCAACCAGCCGCCACGCTGGTCGCGTTTGGATGACGTCACCAGCGCCTGCGCCGAAGCCGTGCCGGCGCTGGCCAGGATCACTCACGCTGCGCCGGGCGCGGACTTCCGCATCCGCGGCATTCTCAAGATCGCCCGTGAACCCCATCGTTACAGTGGCCGCACAGCGTTACGGGCCAATCGCTCGGTGCATGAGCCCCGGGTTCCACAGGATGTGGATGCGCCGTTTAACTTTTCCATGGAAGGCTACTCCGGTCCCAGTGAACCGGCGCCCCTGATACCCTTCGCCTGGGCGCCGGGCTGGAACTC
>CAYXVO010000588.1:0-1730 GCA_964467875.1 uncultured Pseudomonadales bacterium
AGCTCCCATTCTGATATGATGTATGTCTCTTCTTCCGGTATTTACATCTTTAGGGAAGCCTCGGCCAGGGCCTTGACCACATCCATGGACTCTTCTTCGGTGAAGCCGCCTTTCATGAAATCGGCCGAGTTCAGCTTGATGCCCACCGGGAAGTCCGCACCCACCGTGTCACGAATAGCTCGGTAAACTTCCAGCACGAAGCGACGACGGTTTTCCGCAGTGCCGCCCCATTGGTCAGTGCGCTGGTTATGGCGGGGCGACAGGAACTGGCTTACCAGATAGCCATGGGCGCCGTGAATCTGCACGCCGGCAAAGCCGGTTTCCTTCGCCAGTCGCGCGCCAGTCGCGAACTTCTGGATGATGTCGAGGATCTCGGCCTCGGTCAGGGCGCGGGGCTTGTTGAAGGCATATTCCAAACCACCGCCCAGAGCGATGGAGGAAGGCGCCACCGGCTCCTTGGTGAGATAACTTGGGATCTGCTTGCCTGGATGATTCAGCTGCATCCACACCTGGCAGCCGTTGACCTGGCCCTCCGTCGCCCAGTGGCGAAACGCCGCCAGATCGCTCTGTTCGTCCAACACCACGTTCTTCGGTTCACCGAGGGCGGTGCGGTCGATCATCACATTACCCGTCACCGACAGGCCCAGCCCACCTTCGGCCCAGGTGCGGTAAAGCCGCGCGAGCCCGGATGTAGGGTTGTGCTGGCGGTCGCCCAACTGCTCACTCATGGCGGATTTGAAGAAGCGGTTCTTGAGGGTCTGGCCTTTGGAGAGTCTGAAGGGCGTGGCGAATGAGAGATCGTGAGACATCGGTAACCTTCGGTCAGATTCGGGTGATTTGAATGCGTGGCGCGTGTTTTAGCTGAGGGATGGTACTAGCAGAGCCATTCAGGAGCCAATAGACTTGGCGAAAACAAAATATTCCCTCACCGAGATTACACCATGAAGCTTCTTCTCAAGATACTGGGTGTCCTAGCTGCCCTTGTCGTCGTCACCTTCGGCGTTTTTTTGGCCGCCACCTGGGCACCGGACCGTCCTGTCGATGAACTCAAGGCGCGCTGGGCGCCGGCGCCCTCGCAGTTTATCGAGGTGCGGGGCATGCAAGTCCACTTGCGCGACGAGGGCCGCCGCGACGACCCCATGCCTATCGTGCTGCTGCACGGCACATCCGCCAGCCTGCACACCTGGGATGGCTGGGTTGAGGCACTGCAGGGCACGCGCCGGGTGATCCGTTTCGACCTGCCGGGCTTTGGCCTGACCGGCCCCGAGCCCAGCAACAATTACCGCATGGAATCGTATGTCGGCTTTGTGACCGGCGTGCTCGACCAGCTCAATGTGGAGCGTTTCGTGCTGGCCGGCAATTCTCTGGGCGGGCGCATTGCCTGGTCCACCGCCGTCGCTCATCCACAGCGGGTTGCCCAGTTGATTCTGGTGGATTCCAGCGGCTACCCCCTGCAGGCCAAGTCCATGCCCATTGGCTTTCGGATCGCACAGATGCCAGTGTTGAACCAGCTGATGGAGCTGACCCTGCCGCGCAGCATGGTCGAGTCCAGCGTCCGCGACGTGTATGCCGACCCGTCCCTGGTCACCCCCGAACTGGTGGATCGCTACTATGAACTGACCTTGCGCGAAGGCAACCGGGGTGCCCTGCGCGAGCGTTTCAGCCAGCTGAGTTCATACGAGGATTCGGTGCTGATCAAGACCATTCAACAGCCGACCCTGATTATCTGG
>CAYXVO010000589.1:0-1713 GCA_964467875.1 uncultured Pseudomonadales bacterium
TTACATAATCTGAAAGATATGTGCATAAGTTAGGCGCTGATAAAAAGCACACTGGCTTAGAAAAGTTGGCGGAGAGGGCGGGATTTGAACCCGCGTTACGGTCGCCCGTAAACACGATTTCGAGTCGTGCGCTTTCAGCCGCTCAGCCACCTCTCCGACGATGCGCTAGTTTAGTGACAAATTTTCCCGGCACAAGATGTGCGATCAGAATTTTTACGGATCAGGCCCGCGCCGTACCCTTGCGTTGCCGGTGCTGCTCTCGCTTACGGCGGCTGTGCTCCTTCTGCCGCTTTTTCCCACGACCCCGAGGCCGGCCCTGGGCGTAGCGCTGTTCCAGCATCAGCGCAATCTGTTCGCCGGCCGCCTCCTGGGCGTCGGCGATGGCGGCCTCGGGCGGGAAGATATGGGGCGCGATGCGCTGGAATTGCGCCAGCATGGTGAATCGCGGTGGCCTCCAGCCGCTTCAGATCGCCACCGATCCTGGGCAGATCCACCGGCCGACCGTATTTGATGGCCTCCAGCGTCTCCTGGAATACCACCTGCCAGTTCCGCTCCCGATCCACCGCCGGATAGGTCACGAATAGCGCGCGGGTCAGTTGTTCGCGTGAAAGCCCAACGCCGGCGCCAATGCGATCCAGTAGCCGTGCCTTGTCTTGCAGCTCATCCCAGGTGGTACTTCCCAGACGATAGCCGGGGTGGGCCAGCACGGCTTGTTCCCAGGCGTGTAACGCATCGCTCAGAGACATACCTTCGGCGGCGAGAATGGCGTGGACATCAGGCGCGACCTGCAGGATCTCGCCGGGTTGTAGCGGCTTGGGTGGCGCGGACAGCAGTTTCTGCAAGCGGTGCGATGAGAGTCCAGTGGTGTCGCTGTCGGCCAGCAGCGCGGCGGAGCCTTCCTCGTTAAAGCCAAAGCGCCCAGCGCGGCCGGCGATCTGGCGGACTTCCGAGTCTCGCAAGGGGCGAAAACTGTGGCCGTCGAATTTGGAGCCGGCGGCGAAAATAACACGCCGCGCGGGTGTACTCAGACCCATGCCGATAGCATCGGTGGCCACCATCACGTCATAGCCATGTTCGCGGTAGAGCCGAACCATGGCGCGGCGCGCGGCGGGCGACATGCGGCCATAAATGACGCCGACGCGATGGCCCTGACGCGACAAATGGGCTGCCAGGTCGTGCACATCCAGGGCCGAGAAGGCCACGATCAGATCGCCCCGGCGGATGTGGCGCAAGGGCACCGGCGGCTCATAGCGGAGCGGACAGAGACGCTGCAGCCGCTCCACCTCCACCCGTTCGCCCAGCACCCGGTCGATCATCTCCCGCAGGGCCTGCTCGTGTTCGGGCGCCACCGCCAGCACCAGCTCCCGACAGCGCGCGCCGAGGATGGCGCGTACATAGGCTGGTCCCCGCTGGGGATCGAAGGCGAGCTGGCATTCGTCGATAAAGACGGCGTCATAGGGCTCGGACACATCGAGAGATTCGGTGGTCATGGCCAGGGCACGGGCGCCGGGCTCGATCTCCCGCTCCTCGCCCGTGATCAGCGAGCAGGACACGCCCCAGGCCATGAAGTCATCCTTGGTCTGCAGGGCCAGCGCCCGTAGCGGCAGCAGGGCGGCGACCCGTGACCTGGGCTCGCGTTCCAGACGCGCCACCAGGCGCTGGCAGGCCTGATAGGTCTTGCCGCTGTTGGTGGGCGCGGAGTAAATGTGGATT
>CAYXVO010000590.1:0-1712 GCA_964467875.1 uncultured Pseudomonadales bacterium
CAGACGGTCGGCCCGCCCCGGTTGAGGCTGAGCATGATGAGGTTTTCCGTATAGGTGGAGTGAATTCCCCACTTCTGGTGCGGCGTCAGGATATTCAGGGAAATCTCTGGATTGCCATTCGGCAGCTTGCCCAGCACCTGCATCACCGACTTGGTGTCGATGGGCGGGCGCCAGGTCACAAAGCCTTCCCCGAAATCCAGCATCCAGCGGTGATCCTGGTACAGCTGCTGACGTCCGGTGATGGTGCGCCAGGGAATCAGCTCATGGATGTTGGTCCAGTTGGCGGTGTAGGACACCTTTTCACTTTCGATCCCGGACCAGATTGGCGACGAGATAATCTTGCGGGGCTGGGCCGCCACGTCGCGGAAACGGATCTTCTCCTCTTCCTTGCCTTCCGCCAGATGGGCGTGGCTGCGTCCGGTCGCCCGGGTCAACGACTCCCAGGCCTTCATGGCCACTTCGCCGTTGGTTTCCGGCGCCAGCATCAGAATGGTTTCACAGGCGTCGATATCGGTCTCGATTTTGGGCCGCCCGGCGCTGGGCCCAACCGGTACCACGCCGTTCAGGGCGGCGAGCTGTTCCACCTCATGGCGGGTATCCCATTTCAGGCCCTTGGCGCCATTGCCCAGCTCTTCCAGCTTGGGCCCCAGCGAGGTGTAACGAGCAAAGACATCGGCATAATTGCGCTCAACCAGAGCCACACTGGCCATGGTCTGACCCGGCATGGGCTCACATTCCCCCTTGCTCCAGTCCAGCGGATCGTAAGGCTGGGCCAGCTCCGCCGGTGTGTCGTGGAGAATCGGCGTCAGGATCAGGTCATGCTCCACACCCAGAACCTCCGCCGCCACTTCGGAAAACTTCTTGGCGATGGCGCGGAAGATATTCCAGTCGCTCTTACACTCCCACACCGGGTCCACCGCGGCCGTGAGGGGGTGAATAAACGGGTGCATGTCCGTCGTGTTGAGGTCGTGTTTCTCGTACCAGGTCGCGGTGGGCAACACGATGTCCGCATAAAACGCCGTGGTGGACATGCGGAAATCAATGGTGACCATCAGATCCAGCTTGCCGGCCGGCGCCTTGTCGTGCCACACCACCTCTTCGGGCTTATCGATTCCCGCCCGTTCCTCATCGGTACCCACCACGCCATGCAGGGCGCCGATCAGGTGCTTGAGAAAATACTCATGGCCCTTGCCGCTGGCGCCCAGCACATTGGAACGCCAGAAGAACATGTTGCGCGGCCAGTTGCGGGGGTTGTCCGGATCATGACAGGCCAACTGCAGCTTGCCGGACTTGAGGGCGTCCGGCACAAACGTCTGTGGATCGGCGCCGGCCTGGCTGATCTGACGCCCCACCTCCAGGGGATTGGTCTGCAGCTGGGGCGCGGAAGGCAGCCAACCCATGCGCTCGGCCCGCACGTTGTAGTCGATCATGGCCCCGGAGTGATCACGCTGCGCGGCAGTCGGTGACAGGATCTCCGAGATCTTGAGAGATTCGTAACGCCATTGGTCGCTGTGGGCGTAGAAGAACGAGGTGCCGTTCATATGGCGCACCGGCCGCACCCAGTCCGAGGCAAACGCCAGTGGTAGCCAGCCGGTCTGGGGCCGCAGTTTCTCCTGCCCTACATAGTGCGCCCAACCGCCGCCGGACTTGTCGACACAGCCGCACATGACCAGCAGCGAGATGATGCCCCGGTAGGTCATGTCCATGTGATA
>CAYXVO010000591.1:0-1681 GCA_964467875.1 uncultured Pseudomonadales bacterium
TGCCAACGGTACCGAAGCCATGAAGTATTCGCTGGTCTCGCGCGAGGTCATCGCCGATTCCATTGAAACCGTGGCCGGCTGCCAGGGCTTCGACGGCCTGCTGGCCATCGGTGGCTGCGACAAGAACATGCCGGGCTGCCTGATGGCGATGGCCCGCCTCAATCGACCCGCCATTTTTATCTATGGCGGCACCATCCAGCCGGGCCAGAACCACACCGACATCATCTCCGTGTTCGAGGCCGTAGGTGCCCATGCCCAGGGCGTCATGGACGAGGCCGACGTGATTGCGGTGGAACGCAGCGCCATCCCCGGCCCTGGTTCCTGTGGCGGCATGTACACGGCCAATACCATGGCCTCTGCGATTGAAGCGCTGGGCATGAGCCTGCCCGGCAGTTCGGCGCAGGACGCAGTTTCCACTGCCAAGCATGAAGATTGCCGCCTGGCGGGCGCCGCCTTGATGAAGCTCATCGAGCGCGGGATCACGCCGCGTGACATCATGACCCGCGAGGCATTCGAGAACGCCATCACCCTCACCATTGCCCTTGGTGGCTCCACCAACGCCGTGCTGCATTTGATCGCCATGGCCGATTCGGTGGAGATTTCCCTCACCCTGGACGATTTCGAGCGGATCGGACGCCGCACGCCGGTCCTGGCGGATCTGCACCCCAGCGGGCGCTACATGATGTCGGAACTGGTGGCCATTGGCGGCATCCAGCCGCTGATGAAACGCCTGCTGGTGGCGGGCCTGCTACATGCTGATTGCCTCACCGTGACCGGGCAGACCCTGGCGGAGAACCTGGCCGGCGTTGCCGACTATCCGGTGGGCCAGGACATCATTCGCCCGCTGGAGAATCCCATCAAACCCGACAGCCACCTGCGCATCCTGCGCGGCAATCTGGCGCCAGACGGCTCGGTTGCCAAGATCTCCGGCAAGGAAGGGCTGAAGTTCGAAGGTCCTGCCCAGGTGTTCCATTCGGAGGAAGAGGTCATGGACCGCATCCTCGATGGTACGGTGCAGGCCGGCGAGGTCCTGGTGATCCGCTACGAAGGCCCCAAGGGCGGACCCGGCATGCGGGAAATGCTCTCGCCAACCTCCGCCATCATGGGCCGAGGCCTGGGCAAGGAGGTGGCACTGATCACCGATGGCCGTTTTTCCGGCGGCAGCCACGGCTTTGTGGTGGGACACATCACGCCGGAGGCCATGGTGGGCGGCCCCCTGGCGATTGTTGAGAACGGAGACCGCATCCGCATCGATGCCGAGCGCAACGAGATTCAGCTACAGCTATCGGATGAAGAGATTCGCGCCCGCCTGGACGCTTGGACGCCCCCACCACCGCGGGCTCGCCGTGGCGTGTTGGCCAAATACGCCCGCAGTGTGCGTTCGGCCTCGGAAGGCGCGGTGACCGATCGCTTCGACTAGTTAGTCCCCCAGGTCGATTCGATCCACCAGGTCGATTCAGTCCATTACGTTGATTAAGCTGACAGCGCCTGGCTTACGCCTTATCAGCCAGGCTCTGATGGCTCGGGACGAGAAAGGAGATCGAGCTCCCCAACTCCTGGGCCCGACATGCTGATCGGCAGGGCAGAAATCGACCGCCCTCGCTGATCGCTCACCGATCGCTCACCGATAGAGTTACCGCGTGCCATACCACTGGGTGAATTCAGCTGCGGGCAAAGGCCG
>CAYXVO010000592.1:0-1647 GCA_964467875.1 uncultured Pseudomonadales bacterium
TCAGTTATGCCCCATATTTGCCCCCGACTAAGGGGCAAATATGGCTCAGAATTGAAAGGAGGCGGTCTCAATTTCGAAGTGCAACACCCACTAATGTATCCCTGAAGATGTCTCCAAGGGTTGATTGATCAATTTCATAAACATCTCCAACGGCGTTTTGAAACCATGCCGTTGCCGGGGGCGAGTGTTGAGCTGGAACGCAATCGCGTCCAACTGCTCCTGAGTAACCTCGGACAGGTCCGCGCCCTTGGGCAGATACTGGCGTAGGAGTCCGTTGGTGTTTTCGTTGATGGCGCGCTGCCAAGGGCTGTGAGGATCCGCGAAATAGATGGCGGTGCCGGTTTTCTGGGTGATCTCGGCATGACGTACCAGCTCACGGCCCTGATCATAGGTGAAGGTCAGGCGCATGTCCGGGGGAACCCGGTTGAGCGCGGCGCTAAAGCCCTGAACGGCGGAGGTGGCGGTGGAGTCCGCCATTTTGGCGAGAAAGACCAGGCCACTGACTCGCTCAACCAGCGTGCCCACGGCGGACCGGTTGAAGGCACCCTTGATGAGGTCGCCTTCCCAGTGTCCTGGGAGGACGCGTTCATCCACCTCGGGTGGCCGGACGTGGATGCTGACCAGGTCGGGGATCTGCTGGCGCCGGTCTTGGCCACCGGCGCGCGGCCGACGCTTGCTACGGCCTTGACGCAGGCAGGCGATCAGCTCCTTGCGCAGTTCTCCGCGCGGGATGGCGTAGATCGTCTTGTAGAGGGTCTCATGGGAGACGTGAGCTTCGGTTTGGCCGGGAAACATGGTTTTGAGTGTGCCGCTAATCTGCTGGGGAGACCAGTAGTTTCGCAGCATATCGAGCACGATTTCAAAGAGCTCGGAGCCTTCCATCAACTTGCGGGGTGGGCGGCAGTGCCGACGGTTTACACGGGCACTCTCGGCGGCATGGGCCGCATCATAGGGTGAGCCGGCCGTGCTGTGACGTCGAAGCTCTCGACTGACGCTATTGGGCGAGCGTCCGATTTGCTGGGCGACGGCCCTGACGCCAAGGCCATTGCGTCGCAGAAGCATGATCGTGACACGGTCGATATCCGTGAAGTGCTGATAGTTTGTTGTCATGGCGACACCATACCAGATAGGTGGTGTTGCACTTAGTCATTGAGCGAGCGCCTCAAGGCGCAATGTTTGGTTCGTTTTAATGTCATATTCGTAATCACCTAGGATGACAACAGCCAATTTCGATGAAAAAGGTATCCCATTGTCCGAAACAACACATGATGGATCTCTGCTACCCCAAGCATTCGTTACACCAAGATTTCCCTGCACATGAGCACGGTCCGCCGAGCATCTAAAAGAGAAAGCCTGATTAAAAAACATATTCGGTAGCTTCAAGTTTTGAGGGTTAGGGCCCGATATGTATGACCAAAGCCCCACTTCATCACCGGGGTCAATTGAGCTACCTAGGATAAGAGATGCACGATTATAGATAGTCCCAGAAGCTGAAAGCGACGAACGCTCAATGATGCTACTTGTAACGTTAAATGCCCCCTGTGCCGACGATATGCCTCCCTGTCTCATCAAAACAGCTGTCATATCCACGCCGCCAGAGCAGTTAATCACGGACTCCTGAATTATCAGATTCGTCGCAGAGAACCC
>CAYXVO010000593.1:0-1625 GCA_964467875.1 uncultured Pseudomonadales bacterium
GATGCGGTTGCAGGCTTCGACAATGCCCTGATCGATCGGATCATTGAGCAGGTTACGAACGAAGCTGCCGTCGATCTTGAGGTAGTCCACGGGAATCGTCTTGAGATAGGAAAAGGAGCTGAGGCCGCAGCCGAAATCGTCCAGGGCGAAGGCAAAGCCTTCCTTGCGGATTTCCTTGATGAATTCCACCGCATCGGCCAGATTGGCGATGGCGGCCGTCTCGGTGATCTCGAAGCAGATGCGCTGGGGCTTGATCGCGAACTGGGCGACCAGGGAGCGGATGTCTTCGAACAAGCTGTTGTCGCTCAGGGATGAACCCGACAGGTTGACGAAATAGGTGCCGTGGTCCTGAAAGCCCAGGCCGGTTTCCGCTAGATAGCGGAACACGTAATGAATCACCCGGCGGTCGATCTGCGACATCAGGTTGTAACGCTCGGCGGCCGGAATAAAGGCGCCCGGGGGCACGGTCTGGCCATCGTCCTGCAGGCGTAGCAGAAATTCGGTGTACGGGCCTTTGGCCATGGCTGCGTTGAGCGCTTCCATGGGCTGCTGGTAGAGGAAGAAGCGGTCTTCCTCCAGTGCCTGGCGGATGCGCGTGGCCCATTGCATTTCATTGCGGCGCTGGTGCATTTCCGCGTTGTCGATCTCGAACAGTTGCACCGCGTTGCGGCCCTTGTCCTTGGCGGCATAGCAGGCGATGTCGGCGTGACTGAGGATTTCCACGGTGCTGGCATAGGCATTGGTGATGGGCACGATGCCGATGCTGAGGCTGATGGAGAAGGGACGGTTCTCCCAGGCAAAGCGGAAGTTACGTACTTCTCGCCGCAGGGTTTCCGCCAGTTCCAGGGCATGCTGCTCGGAACAGGACTCCAGCAGGATGCCGAATTCGTCGCCACCCAGCCGCGCCAGGGTGTCGCTGGCCCGGATATGGCCGGACAGGACCGTGGCCAGTTGCTTGAGCAGTTCGTCGCCGGCCACGTGGCCACAGGTGTCGTTGATGATCTTGAACTGGTCCAGATCCAGGTACAGCAGCATGTGCTGAAACTGGCGCTGGTGGCAGGTTTCGAGGGCCTGCTTGAGCCGGCGCTCGAACTCCCGGCGGTTGACCAGGTCGGTCAGGCTGTCATGGAACGACATGTGCTGCAGACTGCGTTCGGCTTCCTGGCGCTTGATCCGCACCTCGGCTTCGCGTAGTTCGCGCTGCACGGCCGGCAACAGTCGCGCCAGGTTGTCCTTCATGATGTAGTCCTGGGCGCCCGTGTGCATGGCATTGACCGCCATGTCCTCACCAATGGTGCCGGAGACGATGATCACCGGCGCGTCGGTGCCGGCTTCCTTGATAAGGGCGAGCGCTTCCTGGGAGGAAAAGCCCGGCATGTGATGGTCGGTCAGGATCAGGTCCCAGGAACATTCGTTCAGGGCCGCGCGTAGTGCTTCCGCAGTATCGACACGAGCGTGACGCAGGACCGGGGTGGCCTTGCGCAATTCCCGCAGCAGCAGAAACGCATCGTCTTCCGAGTCATCGACCACCAGAATTTGAATGCCCTGTTCCACAATAACCTCTAATGCAGTATGGCCTGGGGTGAACGGTTAACACTGAGCCAGTATTCCCCAAGCAGCTTGAC
>CAYXVO010000594.1:0-1611 GCA_964467875.1 uncultured Pseudomonadales bacterium
TAGGCTGCTAGTGCGTAGCTATCGTCGTTTGCGACTATTGTTTGTAACGGGGGATTTACGAGATCCGTTACCCTCTCGGCATGCACCTCAGGTTTTGCCACCAGCGTCGAAGCCAGGTCGTCCCCTTAGTGTTGTCTCAGTATATGAGGGTGTGCGTTCTGTAATCAAGGCTAACGGCTTAAAGTTTTTTAACCATAGGCCATGGCCAGTTGCTCAAGCTCTTGATAGGCCAGGGCGAAGTCGTCCATGAGCGTGCCCGGGTCGGGAATCAGGCTCTTGTCGGCAATTAATCCGAACTGCACCGTGCCGTTGTAGCTGAAAATGCTGAGGCCCACGCCGACTTCGCCAGACTGGGGTACCCAGAACATGGGCTGGCGCAGGCGGCTCCCAGCCAGATAGAGCGCATCGGCAGGGCCTGGCACGTTAGTCATGACGGCGGAGGCTTTACGGCTAAGCATTTCCAGCGCCGTTTGTTCAAACGCATGGGGGCCCTTTCCCAAAGCGCTGAGCAGGCCGTAAAAGATCTGGGCCTGATACGAGCGCTTCAGGTTATGCATATTCGTCTTTAGTTGTTCAAACCGGGCAATCGGGTCATGGATCCCGACCGGCAGCGGCAGAATAACCAGGCCGAACTGGTTGCCCAGGGTGGTAATGGGCTTGTCCAGGGGGCGCAGGTTGAACGGAATCGCCACGTGAATCTGTTCATTGGCAATGTCGTCACCACGTCGCACCAGATATTTGCGCAACGCCCCGGTTGCCGCCGCTAGCAGTACATCGTTAACGGTTGCGTCCATGGCGCGGCCTAGATCCTTGACGTGTTTCAGGTTCAAGGGCTTGGCCCAGGCCACGCGTTTTCGTCCGCTTAGCCGGCGCTTGAGACAGGTGGCAGGATCGGGCGGCATGATGCCGATGCGGGTCAACTCTGAGCTGATGGCGAGGCCTTGTTTGGCCAGTTGCAGGAAGTTCTGGGGCTGACGCACGAATTCCCAGCTCTCCGATAGGAGTTCCTGGCTGAACTGAAGGCTGTCCTGCAGGATGCTGCGGGCCGGGTGTAATCCATTGTGGCCGTTGGCTGTGGTGAGTGCGTCGCAGGTCTGGATAATCGTGTCGGCGCTTTTAGGCGGCTCGCAAATTCGGGCGATGGACGCAGAGTCCGTGACAGATAACAGCACGCGCACCAGGGCCAGGCCGTCGGCAATGCAGTGGTGGATGCGGGCGATCAGCGCGGAGCCGCCGTTGTAGTGCTCCACCAGGTGTACTTGCCATAAGGGGCGGGTAAAGCACAGTGGGGTGCTGTTGAGATCGGCGGCCAGTTTTTGGAGTTCGAGGGCGCTGCCGTCGCCGGCCAGGGCTACCCGATGGATGTGGTGATCGAGATCGAAGCCGGGGTCATCTTCCCAGTAATAGCGGCCATCCTCCATGACGATCCGTTGGCGGAAACGCTCAAAAATCAGGAAGCGTTCTTCGAGGACGGCTTTCAGATGACGAATGTCCACCGGGTCGTCCAGAATCAGCACCACGCCAATCATCATGAGATTGGTGGCGGATTCCATGCGCAGCCATGCGGTATCCACCGATGACATGGGTTCGCGTTTCAAGATCATGGCAGTC
>CAYXVO010000595.1:0-1610 GCA_964467875.1 uncultured Pseudomonadales bacterium
TGTACGTCAGGGTGCCCGCAAAATTGGGGTCCTGCATCCGTGGCATGGCAATCAGAAACTGATTCTGCAAACTGTGCGGGTAGGCGCTCATGGATTCTGTTTACCAGTCGAACGGTGGCTGGGCATGCCTAAGGATAACCCGGCGACGCGCTTACTTTCAAAGCAGTGCCGTTTTCTCAAAGACGCTCCGCTTTTCTCGAAACGCTCCACATCTTTCAAAGAAGCCCTGATCCACCAGCCGCAAGGCTCCACTCACTCGCTGGTAAAACCTCGCTGCTGAAACTTCCAGGTACGGATGATCTCCACCACGTCGGTTTCCTTGCGCAGCTCTTCGGGGAATGGCGCATAGGGCGCAGCCAGACGCACAATATGAATGGCGGCATCGTCCAGGAGTTTCTGCCCGGATGATTGCAGGACCGTCACCTCGCGCAAGGTGCCGTCGGAATTAATAGCCACCAGCAACCGCAGATTGCCGTATACCTGATTAACCCGTGCCTGTTCGGGATAATTCAGGTTACCCACCTGCTCCACCTTTTCATGCCATTGCTGGCTGTAAAAAGCATCGACGGTGCGCATGGTCGAGGCCGCCGTCAGCCGCGTGACACGGGGACGCTTGGCATAGGCCTGGCGCTGATCACTGTACTTGGCCTCCAGGCTCGCAATCTCGAGGCTGCGCTGCATCAGACTGGGCTTGGTCTTGACGGTCTCGGGGGCCTCCTTGAGCTCCTGAGCCTGATCCGGTGCCGAACGGGCTTGCTGATTCTGCGTCACCACCGTTTCACGGGCGGTCGAACGCTGCTCGACCGCTGGCGGCGTCTCCGGCTCCAGACGCGCGGTTTCACGCACCACCGTATCCCGGAACTCGGCTTTCTCCGGCGACATCAGTTCCGCCTTTTCTTCGAGATCGCCACTGCCCTCCTGGTTCGCCTGGGCCAGAAAGTCCGCTTCCTTGGGAGCGACCTTGTCGTCGAAATGGGCCAGCGTGACTTCCATGGTCTGCTTGGAAGGCGCTCGCTGCTCCCGGTCAAAACTGATACCCAAGACCAGAGTCGCATGCAACGCGGCTGCGAAGAACACCGCAAAGCCCAGCCGATCACCGGCCGTGGCTTCATAAGAAAGGCTTGATGCCGCCATGACTCCCCTTGAGAACTACACTCAAATCACATTCGAATTGGCAGAATTTTAGCAGAGTTCCGAGTAGTTGCCCGGCGCATCGCATCATGGGACCAGGCAACGCCTCATGACGCGAACCGGTTCATCACGCCAACTTGGCTTCGATGGCCTGCATCAGGTCGCCGGCGATGTCGAGACCACACGCCTTATCCAGCTCCCGAATACAGGTCGGACTGGTCACGTTGATCTCCGTCAGGTAATCCCCGATGACATCGATGCCGACAAACAGCAGTCCCTTTTCGCGCAGTGCCGGCCCAACCTCGGCACAGATTTCCCGATCCCGCGCCGTCAGCGGACGCGCCACGCCAGAACCGCCCGCCGCCAGGTTGCCCCGGTTTTCGCCCACGGCTGGAATCCGCGCCAGGGCATAAGGCACCGGCTCGCCATCGATCATCAGAATGCGCTTATCGCCATCGACGATCTCCGGCAGGTACTTC
>CAYXVO010000596.1:0-1029 GCA_964467875.1 uncultured Pseudomonadales bacterium
CGCGGATCACCAATGACACCGAGACCATCAAGGATCTGTACGTCAACGTGATCTCGCGGCTGATTCAGAACGGCATCCTCATTACCGGCATCTTTATCGCCATGGCGCTGCTGGATCTGCGCCTGATGCTGATCTGCCTGATCCTGGTCCCCCTGGCGCTTGCGGCCATGCTGGTGTACCAAAAACTGAGCGCGCCCCTGTTCCATCGTGCCCGCAGCCTGGTGGGCGACATCAACGCGCAGCTCAACGAGTCCCTCCAGGGCATGCCGCTGATTCAGGTGATGAGCCAGCAACGGCGCTTTGCCGCCACCTTCGAGCAGACGGTTACAGCCCATTACCGGGCGCGGGTGGCCAACGTCCGGCTCGACGGCCTGATGCTGCGGGCCCTGGTGGATCTTTTGAGCATGCTGACACTGGCCGGCTTGTTGTTCCTGTTTGGATTCCGCTCCCTGCAACAACTGGTGGAAATCGGCGTGATCTATGCCTTCATCAGTTATCTCTCCCGCTTCGCCGAGCCGCTCATTGAAGTGACCCAGCGCCTCAACCTCCTGCAGCAGGCGCTGGTGTCTGGCCAGCGGGTGTTTGCCTTGATGGATCAGGCCACCGAGCAATATCCCGAAACCCAGACCAACGCCCGCATTACCCGCGGTGAGGTCCGGTTCGAGCAGGTCCGCTTCAGCTACGATGGCTCGCACGAGGTGCTCAAGGGGCTGGACCTGCACGTCCCGCCCGGCGGCTTTCAGGCGGTGGTCGGTCACACCGGGAGTGGCAAGAGCACGCTGATCAACCTCCTGCTGCGCTTTTACCCCATCACCCAGGGCCGCATCCTGATCGACGGTGTGCCCCTGGATCAGATTCCAGCGGCGGAACTGCGCCGGCAGGTGGGGATCGTGCAGCAGGATGCCTTCATCTTCAGTGGCACCCTGGCCGACAACATCGCCATGGGGGCGGCGCTGAGCCAGGCCGAGATTGAAGCGGCGGCACAGCAGGCCAATCTGCACGAGTTCATCATGAGCCTTCCGGATGGTT
>CAYXVO010000596.1:1039-1608 GCA_964467875.1 uncultured Pseudomonadales bacterium
GGCAACCTCTCCACCGGTCAGCGCCAGTTGCTGTCGCTGGCGCGCACCCTGGCGCGCCAGCCCAAGGTGCTGATCCTGGATGAAGCCACCGCCAACATCGATAGCGAAACCGAATCCCGCATCATGCAGAGCCTGCAGGCGCTACGGGGCAAGATGACGATCCTGGCCATCGCCCACCGCCTGTCCACCGTCACCGATGCCGACCGCATCCTGGTGCTGCACCGGGGCGAGATTGCCCAACAGGGCAGTCACCGGGAACTACTGGCGACCGACGGACTCTACCGCCATATCTATCAGCTGCAGGAACAGAGTGGGCTGACTACGGGGGCATTTGAGGATGAGGCATCCGGAGATGTCAGTGGGCACTGACTGGCAAATTGCTGGACTGACAGGCTAACGTGGATGTCGGAGAAAGCCTGGCCAGCAGGGGCCAGGCTGGGGGCATACCTGTTACTGGTTGAAGTTGTCCCGCGTGTTCTCGGCACCCTCTTCAGCGCTTTCGCTGATGTTCTCGCCCGCCTGATCCAGTTCCTCGCCAGCGTTTTCCATCGCGCCGTCTTGTTCGCAGC
>CAYXVO010000597.1:0-1595 GCA_964467875.1 uncultured Pseudomonadales bacterium
CACCGGATTAGACGTGAAATCGTGCGGGATTTCCAGGAACGTCAGGGAACGCCCCCTCGGCCGCACCCCGGGCATGGCGCGGTGACACGACGAGCAACGGCGACAGATTGAACGGTGACGTCCCAAGTTGCAGGCCAAGGTCGTCGTTGTCGATCTTTGAGCGCATGGAAGCCGACGACCCATGATGGGTTCGGACGCTGGTTTCTCGCCCGGGCCACGCCGCAGACCTGCGGCCTGACTCGGTGAGGGCGGCTTCGCCGGCTTGGCACCAAGCCCGGCCATTCCGACGGGTCGGTCGGGCCGCGCCACACATACGGAAATCGCATATTCAAGCTCGAAAATGATCGTTGTTGGGCAAAAGCCCCGCCACTACATTGGGCCGCTCATCCTTCGATGCCTGATCGAAGGACATCCGACAGTCGTCCCTTTGGAGTGATTCTTGATTCTTGACGAGCGCAGCTATTCGATCCACCCGGCACATGTCCGGGACTACCTGGACACCTACGAACGCGAGGGGATGGCGCTGCAAGTCCAGCATCTTGGCAACTTGCTGGGCTGGTTCACCACCGACACGGGCACCGTCAACGAGGTAGTGCACATGTGGCTGTACGAGGATCTGGCTGACCGGGAGCGACGCCGCAGCGCCCTGGAGGCAGACCCCAAGTGGTGGGCATTTCGCGCCAAGACCTCTCCTTATGTGCAGTCCATGCGCAGCCGGCTTCTGCGTCCCACCAGCTTTTCTCCCTTGCGCTGATGACGATTTCCGAGCTGTCCCCCAATGCCAGCGGGATTCACATTCCGTCGTTCAAGGCGCCCTGGCAGCGCCATGCCGCAGCGGCGCTGCAGCTGATCGAGAAATTCGTCGGCATTGCTGTCGGTGCCGTGCTGGCGCTGTTGCTGGCTGTCGTGCTGGCTGCCGTGATCGCGCGTTACCTGGGTACCAACGGTCTGGCCGGCGCCGATGAATTGGCCCTTTGGCTGTACGTGGCATTGGTATTTCTGGGTTTGCCGCTGGCGGCGCATGGCTCATTGGCGATGCGACTGGATTTGCTCAGTTCGCGTTTGCGCGGCAAATGGCAATGGCTGGCGGAGGCCTTGGTCGAAGCCGTGGTGATCCAGGCCGCGTGCGTGTTCCTGTTTGGCGCGTCAGATGTCTGGGCCATGTTGGGAGGAACGTCCGACATCCTCAGCGTTCCGGAGAACTGGCGTTACGGCCCCGTGATCCTCGGCGCTGCCCTGACTTTGCTCACCGCCGCCCTGCGTGCGGCCAGCCTGCCCCTGGGTGATGCCAGCAAGCTGGTGTCGGGCTGGGTGCTCGGTGCCGCCACGTACGCTTTGTTGCACCAGCTCGGTCCCTGGGATCTGGGGCTTCCCAGCGCTGTCGCTGCCGTCGTGACAGCCTTCGGCATCGTCATTGGCGCCCCCTTGCCGCATGTGCTCATCGCCGGTCTTCTATGGACCGTGCCTGCCGGCGGCCTCCTGCCGGAGCCGGCCATGGTGCAAAACGCCGTTGCCGGGGTCGGGCGCTTTCTGTTGCTGGCCATTCCCTTCTTTTTGCTGGCTGGCGTGCTGATGGCATCGGGTGGATTGGCAGA
>CAYXVO010000598.1:0-1572 GCA_964467875.1 uncultured Pseudomonadales bacterium
CAGGAACAGGATCACCAGCAGAGCTACCAGAGCGACACTCAGCACCCCAATCTGAAAGCTCTTCTGGTACCAGATGTTGACCCACACGGGGCGGTTGGCTTCCTCGATTGCCGCCAGTTCCTCGGCGGTTGGCTGCGGACGCTCGATATAGTCTTCCGGAATCTGGTAGGGCAGCTCAAAGCTGGTGAAAATCCCGTCGACCGGGCCGGTCTGGCGCCGTACCAGCAACTCCAGGTTCCAGCTTGAGCCTGGATCGAACTTGTGCTGGTCGCGGACGATGAAAATGGACATTTCGCGGAAGTCAGGCGTGCCCTCGGCGAATACATCATGGAGACGCTGATGGTCGAGATCACGGAAACTGATGATGTCCCCAAACTGGCGCAGCTGGACGCGGTCAAAAATACCGCCACGCACATAGCCCGAGCCCTTGAAGGAATACTCGCCATTACCCATCACGGCAACTGCGTGCTCGCCCGGCTTCAGATCTTCCATCAGGAAACGGTACTGGTTGTCGCCCAGCAGGTTACGGCCAATAGTGGGTGCGTTCAGATGTGCCACATACAGGTCGATGAAGGTGTCATCGACCTCATCCGGCGCAGCCTCGCCGACGCCTTCGGCTTTGCTGCCCTTGAACGCGTCATCGATCTGGCCCTTGGTCAGGTGCAGGCGACGGATGGCGCCATTGCCGGTCAGCTCGCTCCAGGTGGCGGGTTGGTAGACATCTTCCCGCACGGTGGCAGGCTTCTGCGCGATGCCGGCGTTTTCTTCCACCAGCCCGAGCGATACGGCGACGGTGTGGGCGGCGCGCATGATCACTTCGTTGACCACCATCACCGTTACGGTCGCACCGGTCACCGCGTCCACCGTCACCGCCTCTTTATCGGAGGAGCGACCGACGATGACGCGCTGATTCACGTGCACACCGCTGTACTTGGCGTTGAAATCGTGGAGCTTCTGCTCGGGAATCCCGATCAGTAGGATAGGTTCATGGTGCTCCAGCACATAAGCATCGCGAATTATGCCCTGGGGATCGAGCACAATCTGCAGGTTAACGGGCTTGCCGGAGTAGGCCGGAATAGTGGTGACCTTGATGCTGTGGAAGGCATAGCCCAGCACCTCGTCGCCAGCCCCGATGGTGCGGACACCGTAGTCGCCCTCGGGCTCGGAAATACGGTCGGCGGTTGGAAACGTGGCCTCGATGCGGTCACGCTCAAGCTGACTTAATTCGGCGGCGGCCAGCGGCTGAAACAGCGCGAAAACGAATAGAAGCAGGGCCACCAACTGACGTGCCGGTTGTGGCCAGGACCGGGCTTTTTGTATAGCAGGCATGGGCAAATCCCCTCGTAAAACGGTGTAACGGCGCTAGTCCCTGCCGAGCAACAGTTTAGGTCGGTCAAATCTAACTACAATTGATCTAAATCAAAGTTGACTGAATCAATCAGTTATTAACGATAGCACCACCTGACAATAGCACCAGCACTCGCAATGGCCAAACCGTGAAACCCACTACAACCGCACTCATCAGGCTTTGCTGGAGCGTATAATGGCTTGGTATGTGCAGGTTTTTCGGTC
>CAYXVO010000599.1:0-1569 GCA_964467875.1 uncultured Pseudomonadales bacterium
AGGCTGAAGGGTCAAGTATGGCCGGCCAGGTTCTCGCAGGCTGCGACAGTCGACATTCGCCCAAGGGTTTCCGCACCTCATTGAGCGCTTCTGCTCTTGTCCCCCGGTTTCTAGTGGACGACCGCTTAGCGCCGAATCGTCACACTGCCGACGTAAGCGCTTTCTCGTGGCCTAAAGCTGCCGACGCGGTGCCGCTGATCAACGCCGATTTGCTAGTCATCCCGGCGATCGAGGCAACCGCAGGGGCCTACCAGTCAACATGACTGGATCAAAGCTGAAAACATGCTCTGACGGCGCATCATGGCACCTCCCGACAAGGCGCCCGGGGAAATCCCGATTGCCTTCGTCCAGATCTACCTCCGCAGCGCACACGGGACACGTACCCCAGTGACGCACGACCGAGAAGATGCGCCTCCGATTCCCTTTTCGGCTCTCAGGCATGGTCCTCAGCTGTCCGAAGAGCTCGCCGAACGCGAGGTACGGTGCAGTTGCCAGGGTAACTCGCTGCGTCGGCAACTTCCGAACAGGTCTGGTCCCCCACCAGAGGAAGCCTGATAGGGCGGCGGTGATCACAAGTCCTGCAATGGCGTCGGTGGTAACCGGGTCCGGCCTGGACCAGCGCACATATAGCGCCCACCACAGCAGGGCAATCAGAAGGAAGTTCAGTATTGCGGTGAACATCAGGAAGTAGCCGCGCCATGAGGCGACCGGAAAGGGCTTGCTGCCCAGCAGGAGGCGCAGCCACAGCGCCGGCCGGGCAGGGTCGATGCGGTAGACCAGAGTCTGATCGGGATTCTCGCCGTCCACCTCACCGACCGGCTCCTCGGTCAAATCCTTGGTCAGCGGCTCGAAGCCGATTCGATACCGGGTCGAGATGCTCCGCCCGCCCCCAGGAAGTACTTCAAGGACGGGCTGCAGTGACGCATCGCCATCCTGCAGCATCTGTAAGAGCCGCTGACGCCGAGCCAGCCACCAGGCCTGCACGACGCTTTTCCTCAGCGAGGCGGCCTCGGATCTATGGGGTGCTTCTTCCTGGCGCCAGATCTCCGCCAGGGTGCCAGAGTCCTTTGCCGGCGGCTCCTCCCCTCGTGTCAGCGCCTCCTGCGTGGAAACGACCAGGGTTCTGAGCAGGTGCCCCGGGCGGCTTGCGCTGCCTTCGCTGTCCAGCCATTGCAGGGCTATGGCCAGCGCCGAAAGCTGCGAAAACGTGTTTGCATCGGGTTTTGGGCTGTTTCCGTCCATCGTCGGCGATCACTTTTTGCTTTCCCCAATCCAGAGGAAAGCACATGGCCACCATGCCGATCCAGCTTCAGCCCCAGGCCGAAACCGCCTGCGGGTCCCAGAACCGCAACGGCTTGCGGGTTCCCTTCGGCCTCCGTGACGGCCGGGTGTGGGCACCCCGGGAGGTCGAACCGGGGCTGGCCTGCCGCTGCATCTGCCCCGCCTGTCATCAGCCGCTGGTGGCCAAGGCCATCAGGAGCAGCAAGCGCGTGCCCCACTTCGCCCACTGCGGGGAGGTGGCATGCGAAACCGGCGCCGAGACGGGCATCCATATGCGGGCTAAGCAGG
>CAYXVO010000600.1:0-1560 GCA_964467875.1 uncultured Pseudomonadales bacterium
CGCAATGTGGTGCCACTGGATCGTAATGTGCTTCGAACCTTACATGCCGAGGGCACCAAGGGGCTGCATCGGCGCCTGCAATGTGTGATGCATTTATTATCCAACAGCTATCAGTTGGGGATTGTGGTGCAGAGCGATTATCTACATCTGTCACGCTCCCTGGTGGCCATGGCCGGCACCTATGCCAACCTCTATGCGGATATTCCCAAGACCACCATGTTGCGGGATATCGTGTGGGATATTGCCCTGTTTCCGTTAAACCTGGCGCGTGATCGTGTGTCGGTCCAGGTTGAGCGCGTCCAGCACTATTTGCCGTTCTTAAGCTAATCAGCCTGCCGCTCCTGAGCTAATTACCCCGCCAATTTTGAGCTAGTCAGCGCCATCTGTAGCCTGGCTGCTTTCTGATCAAATATCGCGCTGATTGGAATGGCGATCACGGACGCCATTGGCTTGCATCTTTATCATGTGTACGAAATGGTCGTTCGGATCTGGACGGTCACAGCGTTTCGGTGGAACGCTCCTGATACCCCGGGTGTTCCGGGCAAGGGCGCAGTCAGAAGGAGATGGAATGAACCTACCTGATTTCGATGAGTTGCTGGCACTCGCGCAATCCGACCCGACGGAGCTGGAACGGCTAAGGCGGGAGATGATCGAAGAGGTCATTGCGTCGGCCTCCAATGAACGCCTCCAGCGGCGTTTGCGTGGGCTCCAGTTTCGGGTCGACGCAACCATCCGCCTGTCCCGTACGCCCATGGCGGCCTGCCTGAATGTTTCGCGCATGATGCATGACTCCTTTCTGGAATTGCGCGAAAGCCTGCTGAGCAGTGCGCCTCTCAAGGCTCGGCAAGGCCTGGTGAACCAGGCCTCCGCCCAGGTTGTCGATCTGGCCGACGTGCGTGGCCAGGGCACGGCGCGGCGGGTGCACTAGTTCTGGCCAAACCCGGGTATACTGCGGCGATCTGAGCTGAGAGGTCGCCATGGTACGGGTATTGTTGGATCATCCACGGTTTCTGGTCATCAACAAGCCGCCAGGTATTGGCATGCACCAAGAGGGGGAGGTGCCGGGCATCCTGACGACGGTCAAGGCTGCGCAGGGGCTACCTGAGCTTTACCCGGTGCATCGTCTGGATAAGGTAACGTCCGGTGTCTTGTTGCTGGCCAAGGACGAGGATGCCAACCGGCGCTTGTCTGGCGCGTTTCGCGAGCGGCGCGTCGAAAAGTACTACGTGGCGCTCACCGATCATAAGCCCACCAAGAAGCAGGGCCTGATCGTCGGTGACATGGCCCGCAGCCGGCGCGCTACCTGGAAATTGCTCCACACCCGTACCCGCCCCGCCGTTACCCAGTTTTTCAGTGGGTCCATCGCCGAGAGCGGCGAGCCGCCCCTGCGCTGGCTTTTGCTGAAGCCAACGACCGGCAGAACCCATCAGATCCGGGTTGCCATGAAAAGCCTCGGCGCCCCGGTTTGGGGAGATCCTCTCTACGGCGGCCCGCTCACCTTATCGGAACAGCGGCCGATGTTCCCGAGCGCTGAACGCACTTACCTCCATGCCTGGGCCT
>CAYXVO010000601.1:0-1559 GCA_964467875.1 uncultured Pseudomonadales bacterium
GGTAAGCTCCAATGGCAATTCAGAATGTAACTCCATGGGCTCACCCGAGACCGGGTGCGCAATCCGCAAACACCAGGCATGCAGAAACATACGTTTGAGGCCAAACCGCACCATTTGGCGATTGAGTTCGAAATCGCCATATTTGTCATCACCCACAATGGGGTGACCGGCGTGCGCGAGATGCACGCGAATCTGGTGGGTTCGACCGGTCTTGATCGTCACGGCCAGCAGCGAGAAAGCGTCTGCCAATCCGACCGGCAGGCCTTCGGGCGTCGGCACGACCCGCACCAGGCGCACCAGGGAGACCGAGCGCATGCCATCCGGGTTGTCCCTGCCGACAACCTTGACGCGGCGCTCGCCATCAGGCAACAGGTATTTGTGCAGCGGTTGATCCAGCACCTTCAGGCGCGGCGGCCAGGCTCCCTTGACCAGGGCCAGATAGGTTTTCCCGGTTTCCCGGGCACGGAATTGATCTTGCAGGGATTTCAATGCGCTGCGTTTCTTGGCAATCAGCAGCAGGCCACTGGTTTCCCGGTCGAGCCGATGTACCAATTCGAGGAATTTGGCCTGGGGACGGGCCTGACGCAATTGCTCAATGACGCCCGAACTGACACCGCTGCCGCCATGCACCGCCACCCCGGCCGGTTTGTCAATGGCCAGAAAGGCATCATCTTCATAAACGACGGGGAACTGGCGGGCCGGCGCTGCCGGTATCGTGCCCGACGCGGGGCGCTCGGCCATCCGTATCGGTGGAATCCGCAGGATATCGCCTGCCTGGATTCGGTCATCTGCCGCCACCCGCCCTTTGTTGCGCCGCACCTCGCCCGAGCGGATGATGCGATAGATGTGCGTCTTGGGCACCCCCTTGAGCACCCGGATCAGGTAATTGTCCAGGCGCTGGCCGGCCGACTCCTCGTCGACGGTGAGGTGCTGCGCGGCCGGCTGCGTGGCCGGCGGGGAGGGTCTGGAGTTCAAGGGTAAACCTGCTGCTGCTGCCGATTCCACAACGTGGGGCCTCGCACTATAATCGCCTTTGCTCGTCCGAAGTCGTAAGTGGTTGATTTGCTTGAAATTGAATCGACCACCCGTGGAAAATCCGATAATCCGATTCCCACAGCTCGCACCGGACAGGCAACTGGCCACCCACTCCGCCTGTCGCCCGGTGCCGCCGACCCGCCCCTTTTTGTTCCCAGGCGCGTCGCCGCGATGACCGGGCCACCTCGAAGCGGGAAGCCCGTGAGATGACAGCAGACCAGATACGGAATACCCCAATCGGCCAGCCTGCCGGCGCGCTTTTTGTGCTTGCGCGTCAGTGGCTGACCGAGGAAGACGCGGTTCCAGCGAAGACAACAGAGAGCCCCTGTCCATGACCGAGACAGGCCCCAGTCCTTCCTGAGCCACCGACTCCACGCGCCTACGCCCTGAAGCAGCGCTGGTCGGCCCTCCGCGCGCCCGCGGACGCCCACCAGCGGCTTCAGAAGCTCTCCGGCAATTCCTCCCTCGTTTGCGTTGCCCCGCGGGCCCAGGCCTCGCGCCCGGATGCGTCCGGGCACACGTGC
>CAYXVO010000602.1:0-1558 GCA_964467875.1 uncultured Pseudomonadales bacterium
CTGAAGGTCACCTTCACCGACAAGGCCAGCGGCGAGACCGATGAATGGTTCTATGAAGACGGCCTGCGGGATTACCTGCTCAATGCCACCCGTGGCTTCGAGACGCTGCCCCTGAGCCCTTTCACCGGCAATATGAGCGGCAACAACGAAGCCGTCGACTGGGCCGTGCAGTGGCTGCCGGAAGGCGGCGAGCTGACCCAGGAAAGCTACGTCAACCTGATTCCCACCGCCCAGGGCGGCACCCACGTCAACGGCCTGCGCACCGGTCTGTTGGAAGCCATGCGCGAATTCTGTGAATTCCGCAACCTGCTACCTCGTGGCGTGAAGCTGTCGCCGGAAGATATCTGGGACAAGTGCTGCTATGTACTGTCGGTGAAAATCCAGGACCCGCAGTTTTCCGGGCAGACCAAAGAACGCCTCTCATCTAGAGAGTGCGCGACTTTCGTCTCCGGCGTGGCCAAGGACGCCTTCAGCCTTTGGCTCAACCAGCACACGGGCGAGGCCGAACAGTTGGCGCAACTGGCCATCGATAACGCCTCGCGTCGCCTGCGTGCCGCCAAGAAAGTCGAGCGCAAGAAGGTCACCAGCGGCCCCGCGCTACCCGGCAAACTGGCCGACTGTTCCGGCTCCGACACCGCTCGCTCCGAACTTTTCCTGGTGGAAGGGGATTCCGCCGGCGGGTCCGCCAAGCAGGCCCGCGACCGTCAATTCCAGGCGGTGATGCCGCTACGCGGCAAGATCCTCAACACCTGGGAAGTGGACTCCGGCCAGATCCTGGCCTCCCAGGAAGTGCACGATATCGCCGTCGCCATTGGCGTCGACCCGGCCTCTGATGACATGGAAGGCCTGCGCTACGGCAAGGTGTGCATCCTGGCGGACGCAGACTCCGACGGCCTGCACATCGCCACGCTACTCTGCGCCCTGTTCATCAAGCACTTCCGCCCGTTGGTGGCCGCCGGACACGTCTATGTGGCCATGCCGCCGCTGTACCGTGTCGATATCGGCAAGGACGTCTATTACGCTCTCGACGATTCCGAGAAGCAAGGCGTGCTGGACCGCATCGCCGCCGAAGGCAAGCGCGGCAAGATCAACGTCCAGCGCTTCAAGGGCCTGGGCGAAATGAACCCCATGCAGCTGCGCGAAACCACCATGTCGCCCGACACCCGCCGTCTGGTGCAGTTGACCATCGAGCCGGAAGACGGCACCGATGAGAAGCTAGATATGTTGCTGGGTAAAAAGCGGGCGTCGGATCGGCGGGACTGGTTGGAGACGTATGGGAATCTGGCGGAGGTTGGGGTGTAGAACTCCCTCTGTCCTGATCATGGCCGAGCCTTAGGGCTCGGCTTTTTATTTTGTGCTTAGTGGCGGCGAGAATATCAGGTTACTCGCCGCTCTTTTGCCGCAATTTGCCTACAGCGTGACTAGTCGTCAGAAGACGGAACCGACTTCTTTTTCTCCTTCTCCAAAAGATGGGGCGCCATCACCTCTTCCAGGGTATAGCCGGTCAGCCGACGAATGGTTCGCCACAGGTAGTAGAAGATCAACAGCATCATGATCA
>CAYXVO010000603.1:0-1547 GCA_964467875.1 uncultured Pseudomonadales bacterium
CCCACCAGTTCCACATAGCGCTGGTCTTCCGGATGTACCGCCACCGCCGTGTCGCCCAGCATTGTCTCGGGCCGGGTTGTGGCCACCACCAGATGACCGGAGCCATCGGCCAGCGGATAGCGGAAGTGCCAGAGTGAACCTTTCTCCTCTTCCGACAGGACTTCCAGATCGGAGATGGCGGTGTGCAGTTTCGGGTCCCAGTTAACCAGGCGCTTGCCGCGATAGATTAGCCCATCGTCGTAGAGGCGCACGAAGGCCTCCTTGACGGCATTGGACAGACCCGCGTCCATGGTGAAGCGTTCCCGCGACCAGTCCACGGAAGAGCCCAGGCGACGAATCTGACGAGTAATGGTGCCGCCGGACTGTTCCTTCCATTCCCAGACTTTTTCCAGGAATTGGTCCCGGCCCAGGTCATGGCGGGTCTGGTTCTGCTGGGCAAGCTGGCGCTCGACGACCATTTGGGTGGCGATGCCGGCGTGATCGGTACCGGGCTGCCACAGGGTATTACGCCCCTGCATGCGGCGGTAGCGGATCAGGGCATCCATGATGGCGTTGTTGAACCCATGCCCCATGTGGAGGCTGCCCGTGACGTTGGGCGGCGGAATCATGATGCAGTAGGAGTCGCCCTGGCCACTGGGCGCGAAATAGCCGCGTTGTTCCCAGGTCTGATACCAATGGCGTTCCAGTTCGTCGGGCTGATAGGTCTTTTCCATGGTCAATCGTTACGCCTGTCGTCGGTCACTGGTTAGGGAGCATCGGTAAACTAGGGAGCATCGGTAAACAAGGGTGGACGCGGGTCCGGCAGCGCGATTGGCTTGCTAGGAGCCTTCAGGCGCGGGCGTTCGACGATGTCTCCGGCAGGATGCTGCGCAAAGCGCAAGATTATACACGCCCAGGCTTGGGCGGTGTAGAGCGCGTCCGCGCAGAGCTCCGCTGGGACGCGCAAGGGGAGAGCGGATTACTTGCTGTCGCTCCAGTCGGCGAAGCGCTGCTCCAGCAGGCGGCGCACCCGCTGTTCAATTTCCGGACGCAAGTCGTGGATTACTTCCTGGGTCAGTTGGCGGGCCAGGTTGTCGAGCAACAAATTGGGGCTGGCGCCGGTAGGGGTAGCCTGGTCACGGCTGGTCTGGGTATTCCAGTGAGGACGAAATGATTGTTGCGCGACCGCGAACTGGGCGAATTGCCGTTGAAACTCGACCCGTTCCCGGGCCAGTTGCTCCAAATGCTCGTAGGGCAGAAAGGGATTGTCCCGGGGCAGGGGCTTGCTCCGGTGAAACGGATCATTGGACTCATCAAGCGCCGGGGTGCGGTAGTCGGCGCCGGTTGCCGCCGTGGTGCTGGCGGGCGCTACCGACGGCTCAGGCTCTGTGCATGTCGCTGGCTCTGCGAATGGCGCGGGCGCTGCTGACGTCTCGGTGGTTACGGCTACTTCTTCGGCGATTACGGCTGGCGCGTCGGTTGACTGCGCGCGCGTTTCCTCTTCGGCGGCTTCGGCGGCAAATACCTGGACATCGTCGGGGTTATCTTTCAGCCAGTCCCGCTTGGGG
>CAYXVO010000604.1:0-1543 GCA_964467875.1 uncultured Pseudomonadales bacterium
TGGGGCCACGACGGGTTGGATTTTGGCCGGTGTTGGCGCTGTTCGCCTATTCCGCGCTGGTGGAATGGGGGCAGGCGTGGGTGCCCGGGCGCTATTTTTCCGAGTTAGACATCCTGACCAACGGCGCGGGCGTGGTTCTCGGCTGGAGTCTGGTCCTGGCTTGGGATCGCTGGGGGGTACTCGGGTTTGGCGCAGCGGAACGGGATGCTGGATAAAGGCGCCGCCCGGCACCGCACATCCGTTACGCGCCCCGGCTTCTCCATTGCGTGGCGCCCAGAAAGATCAGGCGAATCTGCTTGATGGTGTGCTCGATCAGGCTATTCAATAGAGTCTGATTGCCTTCTGGCAGATCCAGGACCCGGGTGGCGGTATCGGCCACGGCGATCACGATCAGGTCGGCTATCATTTCCATATCCGGTACATCGACCTCGGGCAGTAAGCCGGAGGCGCTGATGTCGGTGACCAGCTCATTGCCGAAATAGCGCAGTTCGTTGCGAATGGCGTTGCGCAGGGCAGGCGTGCCGCCGGTCCGGCACTGGCTCATGAACACGAACAGATTGCGATGGTTCGCCACGTAATTGACGAAGACTTCGATGGAATTGCGGATCTGATCATTGATGGAGTTGTTATCCTGCCGCGTGGCCCGCATCAGACGGCGCAGCATCATGCCCAGTTCGTCGGCCAGGTTCAGCCCGAGCTCTTCCATGTCCTGAAAGTGTCGATAGAAGGACGTGGGAACCACGCCGGCGGTTTTCGCCACCTCTCGTAGGCTGACGCTGGAAAAGTTCTCGCCACGACCCACCAGCTCCAAGGCAGCATTCATCAGGGCCTGGCGGGTTTGGCGTTTCTTCTCGTCTCGACTCGACATGATTGGCACGGCTCGCTCAACAGGGGCGCGGGCGGCGTTCGTCGCCCTCGGGGCTGGCTGTTTTACCATTTTGTGACGCATTTTTCATTCTTTTCCCTCCGACGAGTGTCTCCAACAGGCGTTGAGTCGTTTCTTGTTCTGCTCTGTTGTGTCTAAGTGTACACAATTGGCGCGGTGGCTGCGTGGTTATTGCGCCAAAAAGGCGCTTTCTTGCTATCGTCTGCAGCGTCCGGGCTTTGCGAGCAATTTGATCCATTGTTCTGGCGCGTGCGTGACGGGCCGTTCAGGTGATTAATCTTGACCGGAGCGAGCGGGAAGAATATATTCAGTGTACGAATGTTCACAGATGTGGACGCCGAAGGTGCAGATTGCCTGTCTCATCAAGTTTTGGCAGGGCCGCAGCACCGGAATCCGATGATTTAAACCATACACTGGAGGTGTATTGCGATGGCTAAGCTTACAGCAGCCCAATTGGAAGCATTCGGTAAGGAACTAGACACCTTGCGTCAGGAAGTGCTCGACGACATCGGTCAGCGGGATGCCGATCATATCCGCAGCATGGTCCGGCGCCACCGTTATGCCGAAATTGGTGGGCGCACCCTGATTCATTTCAGTCTCGATCCCTTCACCTGGGCGGCTGGGGTAGGCTTGCTGACCTCCGCTAAGATCCTGGAG
>CAYXVO010000605.1:0-1536 GCA_964467875.1 uncultured Pseudomonadales bacterium
AATTGGCCAATCTGGAAGCGCTGGAGAATAAACTTGAGGTTTATCGTGTCTTCATGGGCCAGTCGCAAGTGACTGCTGCGGACTTCTTACCCGAGACCGGGTGTCGGTTGGGTGGCGCGCGGGCCAAGACCTGGCTGAGCGGTAAAAGGCGCGAGCCAACCTGAGCCTGCTTTCGCTGGGAGCAATGCCACGACAGTTCACTGAGAGGATGCAGCATGACTGACCAAAAAATGACGCCCGATTGGGACCCACACTCGGATGTTGCCGTTAGCGATCATCTCGACCTCTATGACGATATGCGCCGGCGCTGTCCGGTGGCCCACAGCGACCCCCAGCTGTGGACCCTGTTCCGCCATCAGGACCTGATGCGCGTGTTGCTGGACCACGAAACCTTCAGTAATGAAGTGTCCTCGCACCTGTCCGTACCGAACGGCATGGACCCGCCACGGCACACACCCTATCGCAAGCTGATCGAGCCTTTCTTCGATCCGCGGCCCATGGCTGCCTTCGAGCCCGTGTGCCGTGCGCTGGCTGTCGATCTGGTGGCCGCGCTGGAGCGCAATGACGATATCAAGCTGATCAGCACCTTTGCCCAGCCTTATGCGGTGCAGGTGCAATGTGCGTTTCTTGGATGGCCTCGATCAATGCATGAGCCGCTGCGCCAATGGTCGGTCCAGAACCGGGCTGCCATTGCGGCCGGCGACCGGGATGAGCTAACGCGGCTGGCGGATGAGTTTACCCAGTTCATCAGCGTACAGTTGCAGGTAAGGCGAGACGCTGGTGATCAGGCGCCTGATGATGTTACCACGCGCCTGTTACGTGCTCGGATCGATGGTAAGCCGCTGCGGGATGAGGAAATCGTCAGTATCCTGCGCAACTGGACAGCCGGCGAGATCGGCACCATGGCCGCGTCAGTGGGCATTCTGGTGCAGTTTCTGGCGGAACACGCGGACATCCAGCGAGAGGTGCGTGAGCACCCGGAGAAGCTGCCGGAAGCGATTGATGAGATCCTGAGAATCCATGGGCCTTTGGTCGTCAACCGCCGGGCGGCGACTTGCCCGGTCCAGCTCCATGGGCGAAAGATCAACAAGGATGAGCGGCTTTCCCTGTTGTGGATTGCGGCCAATCGCGATGACGAAGTCTTTGAAGAGGCAGCAGAGTTTCGTTGGGGACGCGATCCCAGCCTGAACCTGCTGTATGGCGCGGGCATTCATGTTTGCCCCGGTGCGCCACTGGCGCGCCTGGAGCTGCGGGTGGTGATGGAGGAGCTACTGCGTAGCACCCAGGCGATTGAGCTGTCGCCCGACCGAGCGCCGGTTAGGGAGAGGTATCCCGCGAGCGGTTTTGCCAAGTTGCCGCTACGGATACGGTGATTGCCTTGACGCCTGTTTGTGGCTTTCATGCTTTCGGCTCACATGGTTTGTGCCTGGGCGAGGCGTTACCGGGCAATCCTTGCGAACATTAAATAATGCAACAGTTATGGCCAGCGCTCCGGATCTGAGCTAGCTTTTCCGTTACTGACGTTTTATTGCGTTC
>CAYXVO010000606.1:0-1510 GCA_964467875.1 uncultured Pseudomonadales bacterium
GGCTCCCGCTCCAGCAACTGCACGGTTTCGTCGAAGTCCACCCGGCGCTGGGCCGGGCGCAGCCGCTTCCAGCCATATTCCAGGTTGTGCCGGACCGACAGGTGGGGAAACAGGCTCGCCTCCTGAAACACGTAACCCAGTGCCCGGCGATGGGGTGGCACCGGCCGCGGTCCGTCCTGCCAGACCACGTCATTGCAGACAATCCGCCCCGCCTGGATCGGCTGCAGCCCCGCAATGCAGCGCAGAATGCTGCTCTTGCCGGCGCCCGAGCGCCCGAACAGGGCGGTGACGCCAGATGCGGGCGCCTGCAGTTCCACCGTCAGCTCGAAGCTTCCCACGCGGGTTTGAAAGCAGGCCTCGAGTCCGCTCATGGGCGTATGATCCGCAAACGCCGGCCACTAAACTGCACCGCCAGCAGAACCACGAAGGAAAACCCAACCATGACCGCCGCCAGCCAGTGGGCGCGGGAATACTCCAGCATTTCCACATGATCGTAGATGGCCACGGACACCACGCGCGTCTCGCCCGCCAGATTGCCACCGATCATCAGCACCACGCCAAATTCCCCCAGGGTATGGGCAAACACCAGAATGGTGGCGGTCAGCAATCCGGGCCGCGCCAGCGGCAGGGCCACGGTGCGGAAACGGTCCAGAGGTCCCGCGCGCAACGTCGCCGCCACGTCCAAGGGACGGCGCCCCAGGGCTTCAAAACTGGCCTGGATGGGCTGGACCGCGAAAGGCAGGGATGACATGACGGACGCCACAACCAGTCCCGGAAAGGTAAACGGCAGGGTGCCGAGCCCCAGCGCCTGGGTCAGCTGACCGCCGACACCCTGAGGGCCGAACAGCACCAGCAGGTAAAACCCCAGTACCGTCGGCGGCAGCACCAAGGGCAGTGCCACCACTGCGCCCAGCGGCCGCTTCAGCCAGCTGCGGGTGGTGGCCAGCCACCAGGCCAGGGGCGTAGCCAGGCACAGGAGAATCAAGGTGGTCGCGGTGGCGAGACGCAAACTCAGGGTGATGGCCTGCCAATCCGCGTCCTGCAACTCCATGGCAGTCGCCTAACGCCCGCTGGCGGCGACGTGGGACGTGGCGTAGCCCAGCGCGCTCAGTTCCGCGCTGGCTTGCGGCGAGCGAAGAAATTCCAAAAAGGCCCGCGCCGCAGCATTGGCGTCGGCGCGTCGCAGCAGAACGGCGGCCTGGGCAATGGGTGCATGCAGCTCCTGCGGCACCAGCCAATAGGAGCCCCGTTCACCCTCCGGCCGGGCCAGGACTTGCGAGTAGGCCACGAAACCCAGAGGCACGTTGCCGGATTGAATATACTGAAACGCCTGGCCCATGTTTTCACCCTGGACCAACTGATGCTGCCAGCGCGGATAAGCCCGCAACGCATGATATCGTCCATGAAGGCATCGAACTGTATCCTAATGGACTCAGGAAGGTTGTTAGCATATGCAGGGTCAGAATCGATGAAACCCAGATACCCTTCCTGTGCTCCAACAATGGAGGCT
>CAYXVO010000607.1:0-1506 GCA_964467875.1 uncultured Pseudomonadales bacterium
CAAACGAACGAGAGACGGCCTCGGGCACCGGAACGAATATCTGGCCCGCCCCTTCGTCTCCCAGTGATTTTTCTTATCAAGCGGATTAAAAGGATTCTTCCATGAGTGTACTGCGCAAGATCTGGACCGCCCTGCGGGGCAGTGCTCGCGAACTCGGCGATGCGGTTGTGGACGCCAACAGCGTGCGTATTTTCGAGCAGGAAATACGCGATGCCCAGGCCGCCATTGACGATTCCAAGCGGGCGCTGACCAGTGTCATGGCCGATAAAATGAAAACCGACCGCCGCATTGCCGAGCTCGATGGCCAGATTGCCGACGACGAGGCCAGTGCCATCAAGGCGCTCGACCAGAACAACGAGGCGCTGGCGCTGGACGTGGCGCAGCGCATCGCCAAGCGGGAGGCCGAACGTAGTGAGCAGTCCGCCATTTCGGCGCGCCTGGGCTCGCAGATCGCCACGCTGCGCCAGAAGATCGACGCCGCCGAAAAGATCATTGCCGACCACCAGCGCGAACTGTCCATCGTGCGCACCACGGAAAGCGTGCAAAAGGCCACGGTCCAGATCGTCGACAACATCGCCGCCCAGGATTCAACCCTGAGTTCCGCCCGTGAGTCCCTGGAGCGGATCAAGGCACGCCAGCAGCGCCTGGACGACCGTTTGGCAGCCGGTGAGGTGCTGGCCAGCGAAACCGGTGCACAAGCCCTGGATGCCAAGCTGAAAGCCGCCGGCATCAAAGGTGAAGCCGCTGATGCCAACGCCATTCTCGCCCGCCTGCGCGGACGCAGCGAATCCTGATGACGAGGGTGCGCCCCGTGGCTGCCGCTATCCCGCATCCCGGGCGCACCGATCAGGAAGGAGAGCCCCATGCCTGACCGGAAAGATCGTTGGACCAAAGAGCGGGAGGCCATTCGGGCCACCCAGGTCGCCTTTGACCTGGCGAGCGAGGCGCAGTACAGCATCAAGCGCGCTGCGCTCTCCGAGCACCTCAATCCACCGGACTTCATTCGTAAGCTGTTGGGATTGCCGTACAACAAGCTGCCGGTACGGCCACGGTTGACGGTCACGTTCAAGCCCGAAGACCTGGAACTGCTGGCCCAGCGCTACGGCGTTGACCCCACCGATACCATCAAGATCCGGGAAAAAGCGGCCGAGGAGTTGATCAAGGCCGCACAGGATCTGCAGCGGCCTTAACCGTCGGGTCTGACTAGCCGATTGGCCTTACTTAAGCGCGTCGTTTCGCGAACGCATGCAGGCCCAGCCGCCCAATGGTATTGGCC
The DNA here is from genome assembly GCA_964467875.1 of uncultured Pseudomonadales bacterium. Classification (GTDB taxonomy): domain Bacteria; phylum Pseudomonadota; class Gammaproteobacteria; order Pseudomonadales; family Oleiphilaceae; genus JAEZAA01. The sequence continues at coordinate 1,277 of CAYXVO010000607.1, forward strand.
ACGGCCAGCCAGGCACTGCTGTCGGGCTTGGTGCGCTTGCCATCCGCGATCCGTTCCAACTGAAACTCATACCAGATAATGTCCAGCCCCGAGAAACGATCCACCAGACTCACGCCGGTGCTGGGACGCTTCATCTCGATCCGGTAATTCGCATCCGCCAGTAAGCGGTTAGGCAGGTCGGGCTGAACCGCCAGCGGACGCGCCAGGCCGATCAGGTCGGTGGCGCCGCT